>DSBE01000325.1 GCA_011053085.1 Chloroflexota bacterium | reverse complement strand
TCATGAACCGGCGGATGAAGATCGAACTCGAGATCCTGGGGCGCACGCTGGAAGCAGCACGCTGGAAGATTGACATGGTCTGGCTGGGGGAAGACCTGGGTACACAGAAAAGCCCGATGATCTCTAAACGCCTATACCGCAAACACTTGCGACCACGACACCAACAGTACATTGACCTGGCAAAGAGCTTCGGCCTGCCGGTGATTGTACACACCTGCGGTTCGTCTTCGTGGGCATATGATGATTTCATCGAGATGGGTGTGGATGCAGTAGATACGCTCCAACCCGAGGCGGCGGCAATGTCACCTGCCTATCTGAAAGCGACCTTCGGCGGGCGCCTGGCATTTCACGGCTGCATCTCTACCGCCGGCGCTTTGGCGTATGGGACTGAGGAGGATGTGCGTCGCGATGTGCGAGATACCCTGGCGGTGATGATGCCCGGCGGCGGTTACGCCCTGTCACCCACACACCAGATCCAGGATAACTCCCCTGTCGAAAATGTACTCGCCATGTACGATGCCGCGCTTCATTTTGGGCGATATTAAGCCAGGTGCCGATGCAATCGTGAGTGATTCTGTTCTCCATTGCTTCCGCCGTCACCGTCGAACTGGTAAAAAATGCCAACCTGCCAGTTTGAAAAATAGTCCCTGTCACTCTGTGAAGCGAAGACTTTCCAGCAGCGACTCAAATGATGGCAGCAATTCCTGCCACTGTTGAGAAGGCGCAAACATCTCCAGACGGAAGATATGCCCTGGCGACACTTCCACCAGCACGAACCAGCCCTGGATTTCCTCCCCTTCATCGGCGCCGTAATAATCCAAAATCACACCATCAATGGCGTGATACGGACGTGTGTAAAACACAGAAATAGCTGGCAAGCCCTGCACAATGATGTCTTCGGTTTCGGAAAAAACACTACTACTATTGGCTTTTGGGGTGTAATTAAGCGCCTGTGCCAGAGTGATGTCTTCTTCCGCCAGCCGGCCGATCATCGTTATGTACGGCCCACTCTGCTCATCTGAGGGGGTGGGGAACATACTGACGCGCCCCTGCACCTCATCAATATCATACCCCGGTAACGTCAGGAAGGTAAATCCACCGCTTTCACTGCGATATAACGCTCCCATCTGCACCTCGTTATCCTCATCGATGCCTGCTGAATGATCCTGTCCAACCAGCGGCAGCAGGTTACAGGCCAAACCTGTTAGCAAAATAAACATCGTCATCATTATCATGTGTTTGGTCGACATGGCAATTAGTGCTCCTTTACCCGATTCTGATGATTATAAATCAAACCATCACCAGATTGGCAGATAGGGTGGTCATTCACCATTGTGTAGTTAACCCTCTATTAACACAGACAGTTTTCACCTCCTTTTCAGATATAATTAATCGAAAATATTGATAATTCCGCGGGAGCACCCCATGAAAGCAGAACTAACCCACAAAAGCAGCAAGATCTATTTCTCAATCATCGGCTTGATACTGTTGGTGTTGGCCGCACTGGTCGCCAAACCCTACCTGAACACCACGATCCTTGCCGTGATAGTCGCTTATATTGTCCAGCCGCTGTACAAATCATTGGTGGGCAAAATTAAACCACGTAAAGTACGCGCTTCTGTCCTATCCACCATCATCGTGATTCTGTTCACCCTGGTAATTTTCACCATATTAATATTCGCTGCCATCCGTGTTATCTCACTGGCGATCACTGAACTGAATAATCTGAGGTCGATCAGTAATCCAGAAACCGACATCATCGAAAACATCACCGATTGGATTAACACATTGCTCACCAACATCAAGCTGCCGCTCACGGTGACACCCGAACAAATCATTACCAATGTGCAATCTTACATATCGCAGTTACTCACCTTCCTGCTGAACGCCATCACCTCCATCGGCACCATGTCCGTGGCAGCTGTCATCAATCTGGTCATCTTTTATGGTTTGTTGTTTCTCTTTATCCCCAGCTTTGATGACATGCTCCTGTTCATCAAAAATCTCAGTCCGTTCAAAGACGAGATCAATGACTTGCTGCTCTCGCGCGGACTCAATACCGCCAAGTCAATGGTGTGGGGATTGCTGATCATTGCATTGGCACAAGGCGGTTTGGCTGGCATCATGTTGACCATTCTGGGCAACCCCAACACGCTCCTGTTCACGGTGGTGATCGCCGTGTTCTCTTTTATCCCCCTGTTGGGTACCGGCATGGTGGTGGTTCCCATCGCAGTCTTCTACTTTATCAACGGCGAGATCGTCAAAGCCATCGCCCTGGTAATCTTCCAGATCATCGTCATCGGCAATATCGACACTGTGCTGCGCGCCAAACTGATCCCGCGTGAGGCACGCATGCCACTGGTGATCAGCTTCATCGCCATCCTGGGCGGGCTGGCCATGTTTGGCATCTGGGGGTTGGTGTATGGCCCCGTGATCTTCTCTTTGCTGCTGGCCATCATCGATATCACCCGCACCCGTTATTTCCCGCAGCCGGCATCTGAAGTGGAAGAACTTGTGTCTGAGGAAAGTGAATCTGAGCCAGAACCTGAGCAAATAGCGGAAGACGTGGACGAATCTACAGACTGAAAATTAGGATTCCCAATTTGCTTGCTTTTTCAAACACTATCACTGTGGTATAATTACACCAATAGTTGATCAGATTGGTAGCTACAGTGCATCACCATCCAGAAACGATGGTGACATCTTTTTTAAACCAAGTCTGTGTTAGTAAAGTAGAGGAAATGTTGGAAACAAAACTGTATGTAGGTAATATGTCATATGCCACCGATGAAGAACAACTGCGCACGTTGTTCGGCGAGGCTGGCACTGTAGTTGCCGTGGATGTCATTAAAGACCGTGACTCTGGCAGACCCAAAGGCTTTGCGTTCATCACCATGAGCAGCAAGGAAGAGGCCGCCAAGGCCATCGAAATGTTCAATGACAAAGAAGTCGGCGGACGCCCCCTGACCGTCAACGAAGCCCGCCCGCGTGAAGAACGCTCCGGCGGATTCCGTCCGCGCGGCGGCGGCGGTGGCTACAATAGCAACCGTGGCGGCGGTAATCGCGGCGGTGGCGGTGGCAATCGTGGTGGTGGCAATCGCGGCGGCGGTTATAACAACCAGCGCTAAGCAAAACACCGGCAAACGATAAGTAGTTTGTCAACCCAAGAAATAAATCAAAAAGACTCCTTCGATATGCTGAGGGAGTCTTTGCATTCACCAATTGTCTCTCACAACGCCAGTTTCACGGTAGCGATCTCCCAGGGTCGCACTTTCACCACTACCTTGCCATCTTCTGGTGTCAACTGAACAGCATCCCGCTCCAGCAGGTTGACTCGCGCTGCCTCTTTCGCCCAGGCAGGCAGAATGATCTCCGCCTGTCCCGCCTGCCCACGGTATTCCACCAGGCGCAGCACAACGCCGCTTCCTTTTTCTGCCCATTTGATGGCCGAAAAGCGCACATTTTCTGAGTGAAATTGCGGCATTTCCGGTAGGTGCAAATCTGACGCAACCACTGGCAACCGGTATTGATAAGCCTGGGCTTCACCCACCACAGGGCTATCCAATAGAGGTGCCCCATACGCACTGACAGCAAAGTCAAAGGTGTGACTGCCTTCATCACGCATGCCGTCCCAATCCGTCATGCTGTAGTACTGCGGTTCATGCAGATAGGTGGGGATGATGGGGCTGCGCAAGAGCGACAACAGCATGAGCTCGCTGCCATCCTGCCCGCTTTCCATACGATAAGAAGGCGTGCCGCGGTTGAATAGCACCACACTGACACCTTCCTGCTCAATGCCAGCCCAGTGAATGGTGGGCCAGTCTCCATTGGCGCCTGCCCAATCAAAACGCGGTTCATAGGGGGTTCGCTCCAGCACGCCATAAGGAATCTCGTACAGATGACGCGGTGCTTCTTCTCCTGCACTCGGTACTGGCATGGCGACACGCAGACGGTGGTTGTAGGCGCTCCACTGTAGTGACAAATGGAAATCCACCCGCGCCAGCCCTTCCACCAGCCACACGATCATGGTGCCGTCCACTGCCCCACTGCTGAAACCGGTCTGCCAGGGTGTACGTATAGAAAAAGTTAGTTGTTGCACCGACTCATTTTTCTCCACACTCACCAGTCTGGTATAGACAGAGAGAGGTGTACGGGTGAAATCTGGGTGCAGGGTTGCCCAGGGCGAACCCTCGTCATGTTCGAGGATCAATTCGCCCGGGCGGTATTGACCGCTGGCCAGAATATCACGATGGAGATGTTTGTCATACACCCGCGTCAGGCCGTGTTCATCCGCCTCAATCCGAAAACGGCCGTTTTCAAGAATCGGTTCTGCCAGCCTGGCGGTCTGCTCTTCCTCTTGCAGCGCTGCTGGCTGTGTCCTGATCGTAAGATGTGAAAAAGGCGCCAAATCTGTCACCAAAAAGTCCAGTTCTGTCAGGCCGCCACCGATTTCACGGGTGGCAACCAACGGCAGCGGTTGCCCTCCCTCACCGGTCACGCTCAATTCACCTTCAGAAGCAACAGTAAGACTGGCAATGCCGCTGTAGGGCTGCCCGAATGGGTTGATAAATGTGAATGATGATTCCTCACCCCCGGACAATGCCAGCTGGTTGAGTGCTTGCCTTGTCAATGTTTCCGTGTCTGCATCGATCTCTGCCATGATGTCCATCAATTCGTCATAGGACGGGTCCACATGCGTGGCGGTGATGGCATCATGGAACATGGTGAAATACATCTTCTGGCGCAGCGCTTTCACTTCCGCCTGCGGATATGCCGCCCCCTGCAACGCTGCCATCACCAGCAGTGATTCCAATGCAGCCATGGCCTGCTCCTGTCGTCGCACGATCTGTTTGGTCTTGATGCGCGTCACCAGACAACCTGAGTTGTTTGGGTTCAACTCCACCGAAGGATGCACATCCGCCGGATCAGGCTTATGTATACCCTCCAGCAGTGGCTGTAGATGCGGTAGTGCGTCTTCTTCCAGCGCAAAGCGCACTTCATAACGGTCACGCAGCCCTTCCGCCCAATCGAACAGCGTTGGGTTAGGCAGCATCTCTTCCGGGTTCATCACCACGATTCCGATGCCGGACGCCTGCAGACTATCATGATCGAATTCTTCCGGCAGCGTGGCACGCAGTTGTGGCGGGATGCCCCGTCCTTCACAAACCGAGCAGGTCTGCCCATCCACCTCGCCGAATCCCCGGCAGGTTTCACAGGGCGGGTACTTGACCACACCGCCGCCGGCAGACACCACCGGTAGGGTGTGGTGCAGAATGATACTGCCATCCAACCCGCGCCAGTAATGCCCCTGCGCGGGGCTGTAGCTCATGCCGGTCGCCCAGTTGATCTCACAGCCGCGCAGGATCTGCGGCAGCTGCGCCGAGTTTCCGAAGGCGTCATTGCGCACCACCAGGCGGGTTTGCTTACCAAAAGTGTCTTCCACCCACAACAAACCATCAACATAATTGCGTACCAGGCTCTCGCCTTCAATCATGTTAGCATCCACGATGGTTTCACCCCCACCGGTAATGCCGAAACGCCCTTCCTTCATCAGCGCCTGCAACACCGGCAGCAGTTCCGGATGGCGCTTTAGCACCGTGCGCAGCACCAGCACACTTTCGATCTCGAACTTGTAGTCAGGATGCTGCTTTGCGAGAGCGATATTGTCGATCAGATAATAAGCCTCAAGATCTGTGTACGAGACGAACTGCTGACCCTGAAAGATCAGCGGGCGCTGCCAGCAGCGCCGCCAGGTCAGGTCAAAATGATTGTTGACAACAACATATACTACTGGTTTCTGGCCAGATTGGTTCATGGATGTCCTCCGTTTTTCGTATTATCGACCCGCTGTCTGGTACTCAAGGCAGCAGAATTCTATTGTATCAGGCTTTTCAAATCGAAGTTTTTGTCGAACAATTGATCCTGCACATAGCTCACATTCACCCCGGCAGCAATCAAACGTTTCAACGGCTGCACCCGCCGCGAATCTCCCAGAACAATTGCGCCCACAATAGCGCCCCCGCGGATAGCAATGCGCTCATAGCGCCCCGCTGCCGGCTGCGAAAGCCGTAAAACCGTTACATCTTCGCCTTCCAAGGTAGAGTCACCCAGCGCATCAAACTTCATCCCGGCAATTTTCAGCCGTGTGGAAAGCAGGGTGCCGTTGTAACGGCTGCTGCGGGTATGCACCATATTGGCAGCCGCATGTTCGGCCTGCTCAAGCGCAGCGGGGATGATCCCGTAGATCATGCCCTGATACTCAGCGTCATCACCAGCGGCGAACACATCCGCCAGGTTGGTTTCAAGGTATTCATTCACTACAATACCGCGGTTGGTTTCAACGCCGCCCGACTGCCATATCGATACCTCCGAGCGGATACCGGTCGAAAAGATCACCAAGCCCGCTTTCAGCTGTTTGCCGGACTTCAACGACACCAGCAGATCATCGCCTTGCGCTTCAATCGACTGCGTGACCTCCCCGGTCAGCAGCGTCATCCCCAATTGGTTCAGATGCGTCGCCAGAACTTCGGAACCGGGCGCATCCAGCTGCCGCGGCAGCAGGTGCGGGAAAAATTCCACCACCGTCACACGCAACCCGCGATCGCTGAGAGCTTTGGCAGTTTCCAGCCCCAGCAGCCCGCCGCCGATCAACACCGCTTCCTTCACCTGTTCTGCCCTTGCAACAATGCCCTTGGCGTCGTCTAATGTACGCAGGTCAAACACACCCGGCAAGTCAGCGCCTTCTACCGGTGGGATAAAACAGCGTCCCCCGGTGGCAATCAACAAACGATCATAACTGACCGTTTCTCCATTCTGCAAACCTAAAGTCTTGCTTGCCGGATCAAACTGTTCCACCCTGCTGGCCAGATGCAGATCAATGCCCTGCTGCGCATACCATTCCACCGGGCGGTAGTAGGTATCCTCAGGCTGAATCTGCCCGGCGATATATTCCCATAGCCGCGGCCGGTAATAGTACGGGTAAGGTTCTTCAGTATACAGCGCCACCTGGCTGCCAGGGTCAAGGTCACGGACTCTCTTCGCGGCTGTGACCCCCGCCACGTTACCGCCCACCACTACATACTTTGTCATTTCGTAATTCTCTCTTTCATTCGATGTAGTAACCCACCGAAAGCCATTGTTTTGGTTAGTGGCAGCAACCCTGTACAGGTTGCTGCCAACTTCCTCACGGTGAATATATCGTTTGCATTAATATAGCATGAAAACCTGTATTTACAATAGATAGGTGCTGCCCCGTAAGGATGAATCCTAAGGAATATTTTACTTGTCACACCCAATATGCCATGCTACACTTATGCCAATGGCTTGACAATCCCGCGTTGCCGTGTTAAAAATGGAAGGTTTTGCCGATTGAAAGTCTGACTTTGATGCCGAAAAAAACGCTGATTCTGCCCGGATTAATCGATGTGCACGTTCACCTGCGGGAGCCCGGAGGTGAACACAAGGAAGATTTTTTCACCGGCAGCCAATCAGCCCTGGCGGGCGGCATCACCACAGTCATGGCCATGCCAAATACCTACCCGCCCCTGGTAACCTTTGACCAATGGAGCATCGCACAGCAAACCGCCGACCGCAAAAGCCTGTGCGATGTTTTTTTATATGCCGGCGCTTCCAGCGAGCATATCAACGAACTGGCGCGTCTGCAAACTGCCGTCCCCGCTCTAAAACTCTATATGGACCAGACCTATGGTCCGCTGCGAGTGCAGGGGCTGGCGCAACTGATGGCGGTGGCGCGCGCCTGGCATCCTGACAAGATCATCGCCGTGCATGCGGAAGGCGAATCGGTGGCAGTGGCGATCGCCCTGTCTGCCGCCCTCAACCGCCGCGTGCACCTCTGCCACATTAGCCGCAAGGAGGAGATCGAATTGATTGCCGCTGCCAAAGCCAATGGCCTGCCAATCACCTGTGAGGTTACCCCGCATCACCTCTTCCTGACAGAAGCTGATGCACAAAGATTGGGCAGCCTGGGCGATATGCGCCCACTTCTGGCAGAACAGCGTGATGTGGACGCGCTGTGGGAGCATATCAACACCACCATCGACTGCATCGCCAGCGACCACGCCCCCCACACCCTGGAGGAAAAGCAGTCCGACAATCCCCCGCCGGGCGTGCCCGGGCTTGAATCCAGCCTGCCATTGATGCTGACCGCCGCTGCGCAGGGCCGTCTGACCTACGAGCGGCTGATCGAATTGATGTACCACAACCCGCGCCGAATTTTTTCTCTGTCCAAGCAGTCTGAAACCTGGGTGGAAGTCGATCCTCTTGCGCGCTACACCTTCCCCGATCACCCGCTTTACACAAAATGCGGCTGGTCGCCCTTCGAGGGCATGGACATGCAGGGGCACATACGGCGGGTGGTGTTCAAAGGCAAGGAGTTTGTTCGTGATGGTATTATTCGTCATTCTTAAAGACCCCGTGCGGGTCTTTTTTTTGAAATTTATTGGTTAGTTCCTACAGGAGATTGTAAACATGATGCCCATTGAATTAAAACCCTTGTTCAACCTCGAATCCATGCGCCGTGAGCCCAAGTTCACCAATGGTTTCTACCAGCAGGATATCCTGTCTGTCGATCAATTTGATCGCGACATGCTGTCCTACCTGTTCACCCGCTCGCTGGAGATGGAAGAAATGGCGCGCGTCGCCGGCACCTGCGACCTGCTCAAAGCCTACACCCTCGCCTGTGTCTTCTACGAGCCTTCCACCCGCACCAGCGCCAGTTTCATCGCCGCCATGGAACGCCTGGGCGGCAAGGTCATCCCCATCACCCAGGGTATCCAGTATTCCTCCGTGTCCAAGGGCGAAAGCTTGATCGACACCATGCTGACCCTGGAGCAATACAGCGATATCATCGTGCTGCGTCACCCGGAAATCGGGTCGGTGGCGCGCGCTGCCAAATACGCCAACGTGCCCATCATCAACGCTGGCGATGGCACCGGTGAGCACCCCACCCAGGCCCTGCTGGACCTGTTCACCCTGCGCAAAGAACTGGGCACCCTCGACGGCTTACGCATTGCCATGGTCGGCGACTTGCGCAACGGCCGCACCGTACACAGCCTCACCAAGCTGCTAATGAAATATGATGTCAGCCTGCGCTTTGTCTCACCCGACGTCTTGCGCCTGCCGCTGAACCTGATGAATGAGCTGATCGACAAAGGTATCAACGTGCGTGAAACTGATAACGTGCAGGACGTGATCGGCGATATGGACGCCCTGTATGTCACCCGCATTCAACGCGAACGTTTTGCCGACCTCGCCCAGTATGAAGAGGTGAAGGATTGCTTCGAAATCACAACCGAGTTGATGCAGCAAGCCAAAGAAAAGATGATCGTCATGCACCCCTTACCACGCGTCGGTGAAATCCATTACAATGTAGATAAAGACCCGCGCGCCGCTTATTTCCGCCAGGTTCAGAACGGTATGTTCCTGCGCATGGCGCTGTTGGCCTCTGTTTTGGGCCAGGCGTAATACTATCGAAAGGATCAAGATGTCATTTTTCGAGCGTCTCAACGCAGTAATTGAAGCCAACCAGTCTTTGCTGTGCGTGGGCCTTGACCCGCAGGAAGCGCAGCTGCCACCCGGCGATAATATCGAAACACGCCTGATGGTCTGGGCGGAGG
>DSBE01000312.1 GCA_011053085.1 Chloroflexota bacterium | reverse complement strand
TAACAATTATAACACTATTATTTAACAATTAATCCTCACAATTTCCGCCGGAGTGCCAGCTCTCTAAATTCCACAGATCACTACGCGCGCTGTCATTCATGGTAAAACCGCACAAATCCAGCCGGGTAGCAGCTGCATGCAGGTTAAAGAACAGTGGTACAGCCGGCATTTCTGCCAGGAAAATGCGCTGTGCGCTGTGATGCGCCTCGAAATACACATCCATGGCGTCCAACCGTGCACTGCGCGCCAATCGGCAAGCTTCATCATAAGCTTCGTTTTCATACCCGCCCACATTGGCGCCGATCCAGAAATTCTGGCGGGTGGGAATCTGTTCTGACAGATACAGGCTGCAGGCGGGTTCGTTGCCCGCCATCCATGTGATCTGTGCCAGGTCAAATTGCCGCCCGAAAATGCGCCCGTCAGGCCCGGGGGCGTACAACTCAGTAGGCGCCTCCAGCAATGGGTTCACGCCGATACCGCAGGCTTGCAGGCCTTCGGTGACCAGCTCGATGATGGCTTCACTGCGTTCCCGGTCAGCGCCTATGACCATGGCAAGGTCAATGCTGAGCGGTGTGCCGTTCAACACATTCGCCACACCCGATGCAATGCGGGTGTCTCCGCCCGCGTCGATCCAGCCGGCGGCTTGTAGCCATTCCTGCGCCTGCTGCGGGTCAAACCCGGTGAGATCCTGCCCGGCGAGGAATTCGGTGCGGGTGGGCAGCAGGTAACTCTCAGGCACTGAGACCATGTTGGCATAAAAACGACGGATGATTTCCTCCCGATCGATACACGCCGCCAGGGCTTTTCGCACCAGCGGGTCAGACAACACATCCGGGCGGTCATCCGAAAATACATTATAGCCATCGTCATAACTGGCGGGTTTGATGCCGAACACCAGTTGGGTCCAGTCTGGCCCCTGGCTGAGGTGCAGGCTCAACTGACCATCGATCTCTGCCAGCCGTACATCGCGCACAATACTCTCCAGGTTGGCGGTGCGGTCCACGACATCACATTCGCCCACCAGCAGCGCGTTCAACAGCGTCTGCGGCTGGCTGCCCGGAAAACGGAACACCAGGCGGTCATAGGCAGGCAGGTTTTCGCTGGCACGGAAATAACGCTCATTTTTCACCAACGTGATATGGTCGCCCCGCACCCACTCTTCCATTATATAAGCGCCCCAACCCAGGGGTTGTTCAGCAGTCAGAGGTGAGGTTAACAATCCATCAGCGTTGAGTGCGCCCAGAACATGCGCGGGCTGCGGGATGGCAAAAAGGCTGCTGACATCGCGCGGAAAATAGCCCGGGATACCCGTCCACTGCACCACGCTGTCAGATTCGGCTGTGTAGGCCGCCGTGCGGTCATACCGGGTCGCAGTCACCGGTAAATTCTCCAGCGCTCCCATCTCAAACGAAAACACCGAATCGGATGCCGTCAGGGGTGCGCCGTCCGACCAGGTCAGGCCGGGCAGCAGTTCATAGGTCACCTGCATGACATCCATGGCAATCTCCTCGTCGGGCTGCCATGCGATCGCACAACTGCGGTTGGTGCAGCCGGCAGGCAGGATCTGTGTGCCGGGTTGCAGCGCGGTCATTGCGCCGTCAGCATCCACCACCATATCGCCAGCTTCTACTGCCACTGGTGCAAATGCCACCCCGCCATTATCGACAGAAGGCACATGTTGCAGGATCACAGCTTGCGGTTGGCCGTCGAGGGTGTCGAACGGACCGTCATAGATCGCTTCCAGCACGCTCCACATGGCAGCTGAATTGCCGCCATACAGGAACAAGGTCTCAGGCTCCCTACCAAGGCAAACCACCAGCACCAGTTCAGGTTCGGGGGTCGGGATTTCGGTAGGTGTTGGCGCTTCCGTTGTCGGTTCCTCCACTGCTGCTATCGTGGTCGGGCTGCTTGTGGTACTGGCCGGGGTGGGCTCAGGCGTGCCTGTGCAGGCAGCCAGCGTCAGCAATAATAAAAGAAGGGCTGGTATGATCAGGAAAATTCGCTTGGTCAAGGGTAGAAATGGTTTTTTCATAGCCATGATTATATCAGGGGATGGCGCCGCCGGTCAGACTGACAGTGTTTTTGCCGCCCACTGAATGCCGCGCAGCAGAACCTGTTGAAACGATTGGTTTTGCCAGGTGTGCGCGTCATGCCCGCTGACCAGACAGAACACTCGCTTCTCCGGCAATTCCCGCGCCCAGGCGATTGATCGCATACTGCGTGGATGATCAGTAGTCAGCAGCACCTCAACATCGCCCCGCGGTTCATCCATCAAATACACCTCATCGACCATCTGCCAGGATTGCAGTCCTTCAGTGATGCAATGCGAGGTTTTCGTGGGCGTAATCGTCATCTCCTGGTCAGGGAAATACTGAAACGAACGCTGTGCGACCCCCAGCAACTGACCCCATACATCCCAACTGGGATAAGCCAGCAGCGCGTGATGCAAGAACACCATGCCCTGCCCATTGCCAAGCACCTCGCCCAACACCGTGCGTTGTTTGCCCGCATACCAGGGGCATTGTTCGTCATCCGGCGTGTCTTGATGGAAGTTGTAGAAAACCAGCGCATCGTAGGCAAGACGGTCAGCCTGTCTGCTGCTGCAAAATTCGTCCAATGATTGGATATAAGCGCAGATCCCCGGTAGAGATCGGAACAATTGATGGAAAGCGATGACTTCATAGCTGTGACCGCCGGTGATCACAGCGATGGTGGTTTCTTCTGGTGAATAGGTCTGCATCATATCTGGTTCCTTTCTGGCTTGCACCTTGCATCCATGATACAGGTCATTTATTCCATTATACATCGCCAGTGCCTGCACTTGCGACCTGAACCGCTTCAGGCTATTATTAAGGTACTTCTTCCACACAGAAAGGACAAAGAGACACATGGCCAGTGCCGACCTCCCTTTTGGGATCGATGTCAGTTCCTGGCAGGGCGCCATCAATTGGGATGTAGTCGCTGCCCACCCCGACCCAAAAGTCGAATTTGTTGCCATCCGCGCTGCCGTGTCGTGGGGCTACAAAGACCCGCGCTTTGATTTCAACTGGGCAGAATCGCGCCGCGTGGGCATTCCGCGCACGGCCTATCATGTCCTCTATCCCGCCGAAGACCCCATTCGCCAGATGAATCATTTCCTGAACTGTGTCGGTGGCGACCTGGGCGAACTGCCGTTGACCATTGATGTGGAACTCAGTCATGGCGTCAGCCCGTCTGCTTACCAGACCTGTCTGCTAACCGTTTTGCAATACCTTGTCACCCGCATCCAGCGGCGTGCCATCATTTACAGCCGCGCCAGTTTCATCGACAACTACGTCACCGGCAGCGACAACACACCCCCCGGTTGGTACAACCTCTATGATTGGTGGCTGGCGCACTTCCTGCTGAGCGGCGTGGAGCACCCCGGGCCGCCCGCCCTTCCCCGCGGCGTATCACGTGGCAGGGTGATCATGCACCAGACCTCTGACCGCGGGGCCCCAATCGGCGTTGAATCTACCGGCCTGGATTACAACCGCTGGCAGTTTCCGTTGGCGCATCTCAACCATTACAGCGGCCTTTCCATTCCACCGCCAGAAACCCCCTGACAACCACCTGACTTTTATCCCACCAGATATTTACGGATCTTGGTGCCGATGTCGCTGAAGGAATAGGGTTTGCGGATCAATTCGCTGGCATACATGCTTTTGATGCGCCCGGTATCAGGCAGACGGTGAACCGCACAGGTCAGCAGAATAGGCATATGGGCAAAACGCCGGTCTTTGCTCAGTCTGGTCAAAAAAGCGCCCATTTCTTCTTCATCTTCCATGTGCAGATCGAGCACCATCAGATCTGGCGGCTGTTGTTTCAGATGCTTTGCCAGTTGTTTCATGTCATTGGCAACCAGGGTTTGCACGGAGAAAATGTCCAGATAATGAACCAGCAATTCACACAGACGCACGTCAGCATCCGCGATCAGGATGGTTTTGTTTTGCATATTGGAAGCCATCTCGCGCAGCAGATCCGTCCGCTGCGGTGTCACCATCATGGTGTAGCCATGCCCGCTGTCCTGTAAGTCGCTCAGGAATGGCAGCCGCACCGTCACCAGCGTGCCCATCCCCGGCTGGCTGCGCAATTCAACACTGCCGCCCTGCATCTCGGTCATCTCACGTGCCAGTGCCAGCCCCAGGCCGGCGCCACCCAGATTCTGCTGGATGGCGGCTTTGCCGATCTCAAACGGGCGTGTTAATCGCTTCTGTTCTTCTGCCGATAAGCCGATGCCCTGATCCCACACCAGGAATTCAATCATCTTCTGGTCAGGCGACAACATCACCTCAAAACCGATCGCCAATCCTTTGGGAGTGAATTTTACCGCGTTGTTAAGGATGTTGTTCAAGATTTGCTTGGTGCGCTGCGGGTCAATGTACAGGCGGTCCACATAGGTGTGGTTTTCAACACACACCTGGATATTTTTCTCCTCGGCGCGATGATTGGCGTACAGGGTGCTGGATTGAATGATGGAATCCAGCGGCACCCATTCTTTGTAAGGCCGCATGTCGCCGGTGGCAATACGCGCCATATCCAGCAGGTCACTCAACAAGTGCATCAGGTGTTCCGTGTTGCTGTAAATCACCTCGACAAAGCGGTTTTGTTTCTCGGTCAGCTTGCCATGAATCTGGTATTGCAGCAATTCGCTCATGCCCAGGATGGAGGTGAGCGGGGTGCGCAGCTCATGGCTCATGTTGGAGAGAAACTGGTCGCGCACCTGCAAGGCTTGCTGGAGCTCCGCCGTTCGTTCAGCCACACGTCGTTCCAACAGCGCGCGTTCTTCTTCTAACTCTTTCTGCAAAATCGAGCGGCGGCGCAATTCTTCGGTGGCTTGCTGGTAGAGAAAAGCATTATTGCGTGCCACAACCATCTGGGTGGTGATGGCTTCCGCCAGATGATACTCCCGTTCTGAATAGGCATTGTAGCGGTATGAAAATATCTGCACCACCCCCACCACTTCACCATCCAATTTCATCGGTATGACAACAGCGGAGCGCACTTCCAGTGAATCCGCATCGATCTTGCCAGCATTGGTGTTTTTACGTCCGCGCGGATGAAAAGGCGCGGTGTCGTTGTGAGAGAACAAGTGATAATTGGGGATGATCATGGATTCACCCGACAGGATGACCTTGCTTTGGGCGCTGCTGCCGTCAATGGTCACCGGCATGGAGGGCAGTTCCTTCACATCCGCCTCTTTCGCCCACGAATGGTAAAACTCACAGGTGATCATGCCGGTCTCAACCGAGTAGCCTGCCACGATCAACTCATCACAATCCATCGCCTGCGACAGCAATTCAAACAGACTCAGGTAAATTTGTTCCGTGTTCAGCGTCTGGCTGAGACGGTTGCCTGCTTCAAATAGTAAGGAAATACTTTGAGTTCTCTCTGCGCACATAATTGGTTGGTCATCCCCGACAAGAACTACTGAGTTGATGACAGTGGAGCTTTCCTTGTTCTGGAAAAAAGGATTGTGTTTAAAAATTATAGCATCATCAGCATAAATGCAAAACAATATTAAACCCATTCTTAATTTGATGACGCTGAACAAATGAACATTCCCGGCGTTATCTTTTATCAGTTTCAGGATAAAATGAAGGCGAGAAGTTAATATATGGAGTTTTCCATGCGCAAACAACACGCCATCACCCTCTGCACCTGCCTGTGTCTGGCCCTGTTGACTGGCTGCGGTCTGTTGGCGCAGCAACCGCCCCCCACCGGTTCCATTTTGGTGCAGGAAGATTTTTCTGCCGATAACGGCCTGTGGAGCACCGCCCTCGACAGCGACAGCTCGATGGTCGGCTATCAGGCGGAAGGCCTGCGCTTCGTGGTCAACACGCCTTACCAGGACTACTTCTCCCTGTATCGCACGCCCATCACCCACGCCATCATCGAGGTGAACGCCGCCAAATTGTGGGGACCGGATGACAACCTGTTCGGCGTGGTGTGCCGTTACCAGGATCCACAGAACTATTACGGTTTCGTGATTTCCTCCGATGCCTACTACGGCATTCTGCTGGTGGAAGATGGCAATTTCGAGATGCTCACCGCTGATACACTGATCCACAACGACCGCATCATCAATACCGGTCAGGCGGTGAACCAGATCCGTGTGGGCTGTGTGCAGGGCGCGCTGTGGATGGAAGTCAATGGCAAAACCCTCGCCGCAGTCAGCAACGACCGTCTTACCCACGGACAGATCGGCCTGATGGCAGGTGCCACAGCAGAAACCGGCGTGGACATACTGTTTGATGATTTTTACGTCTTCCAACCCTGATTTTACAGCGCAGCCCGCGGTGGTTACAATCAAGACATGAAGATATACCTCGATTCGATCGGCTGCCGCCTCAACCAGAGCGAAATTGAAACCATCGCGCGTCACTTCGTGCTGAGCGGACACGAGATCACTCCCGACCCCGCCCAGGCAGACGTGACCGTGATCAATACCTGTTCAGTCACCGCCGCAGCGGCATCCGATTCACGCGGCAAGATTCGCGGCGCACAGCGTGCCGGCTGCCCGACCATTCTTGTGACCGGCTGCTGGTCCAACATCGAACCGCAAGCCGCTGCCGCTCTGTCAGGTGTCCATGATGTCATCCGCAATGCCGACAAAGAATACCTGGTGCGCGACTTTCTATCCCTCACACCAGAGGTGTTTGACAGCATCCTTGCGGATGAACAACCGCGGCAGGCACTGCCCGGCCGTCAGCAGCGTACACGCGCCTTCATCAAAGCACAGGACGGCTGTGACAACCACTGCACCTACTGTGTGACCCGCATCGCGCGCGGTGAACCACGCTCCACCCCGCAGACGCAGGTGATGCATGATATCCGCATCGCTGAAAACGCTGGTGTGAATGAGATCGTGCTGACCGGCGTTCATCTCGCCTCCTGGGGGCAGGAGCTTGAACCGTCTCGCCACCTGCCAGATTTGGTGAGGGCCGTGCTGGTAGACACCAGCGTGCCACGGGTGCGCCTTTCTTCGTTAGAACCATGGGATTTGACGCCGGAATTCTTCACACTGTTGCTTAATGACCGCCTGTGCCCGCACCTGCACCTGCCCCTGCAATCCGGCAGCGACACCGTGCTGCGGCGCATGGCGCGCAAGATCACCATCGACGAATTTACCGCGCTTGTCGCAGAGGCACGCCGTGTTGTGACAGATATCGCCATCACCACCGATATCATTGTGGGCTTCCCCGGCGAGACCGAGGAGGAATTTCAAGAGAGCCTGGCATTCGTCAGTGCCATGGGCTTTGCCGACGGGCATGTCTTCAGTTTTTCACCGCGCAAAGGCACCCCCGCGGCGAGTTTCAAGCCGCAGCTGCCTAATGCTGTTAAAAAGGAACGCAACGCTGCCATGCGTGCGGCGCTGGCTGCCAGCGCGCAACGATACCGCCAACCTTTCACCGGGCAAACCCTGGAAGTGCTGTGGGAAAGCGCCAGACCCGACGGTCAAGGCTGGCGTTTGAGCGGCCTCACGCGCAATTATTTGCGGGTCGAGACTATCTCGCCCGAAAACCGCTGGAACCGGCTGGACATGGTCATTTTACGCAGCCTTCAAGGCGATACATTCATTGGTGAGATCGTACCCTCCGATTAAGGCAGCGACAACTGGTCAATGTACCCGCGCATAATGCGGGCTGACTGTTGGAATTTCTCGCGCTCTTCATCTGACAGGGTCAGACACAACACCTGGTCAATGCCATGTCCGTCCACAATACAGGGCAGGCTCAGGTAGACATCATTCACACCTACATAATCCTCGATCAGCGTGGATACTGAGAGAATCGTGCTTTGGTCACGCAGGATAGATTCCACAATGCGCAGCAATCCCGCCCCAATGGCATAATAAGTCGCGCCTTTGGCTTCGATAATCTCATAGGCGGCATGGCGGGTTTCCTCTTCAATGGCTTCCCGGTCGAGTTTTTTGCCGCCCAGCTGGCTGTCATAGCAGAATTCATCCAACCGCATACCGGCGATGTTGGCAAGCGACCACACCGCCACCTCGCTGTCGCCATGCTCCCCGATGATGAAACCGTGCACACTACGCGGGTCGACCTCGTAGGCTTCACTGAGTAAATATCGGAAGCGGGCGGTATCCAACACGGTGCCTGAACCAATCACACGGCTGGCTGGCAGACCGCTGATGCGCCAGGCGGCATACGAGAGGACATCCACTGGGTTGGTCACGATCAGCAAGATGCCGTTTGGATTGGCCGCCACCACCTGCGGGATGATGCTCTGGAAAATGCCGACGTTGCGCGCCAGCAGATCCAGGCGGGTCTCGCCCGGCTGTTGAGCGGTGCCTGCCGTGATGACGGTGATCGTCGCACCGGCGATATCTTCATAACCGCCCGCCCAGATACGCTGCGGCTGCACCAGCGGGATGGCATGGTTGAGATCCATGGCTTCCCCGTGCGCTTTTTTCTCGTTGCGGTCTACGAGCACAATTTCGTTGGCCAAACCACTTAGCGCGAGCGCATAGGCGAAGGTTGCCCCAACATTCCCCAACCCGATAATGGCCACTTTACGGTGATGTATCGATATCTCAGTCATCATTTATTTCCTTTTCTTTTCGTCCATCCGGCCGCTGTACCGGTTTCTTGACAGGATTTGGCGGTATTTTGTTCCATTTTTAACTATTTAATGACAATTATATCAATTCCCCACCGACTCTGCCACCGGATGACAGACGTGCGAGTTGCTTGACAGGAGAATGGCTGGTGTGCTATCATCTTATTAGAAATTTTGTTCTATTTTAGAGCGTACCATGCAAGTGATAACCAAACTAAAACAAACCATCGACAACCTGCTGCCCGCCCAAACGCCGCCTGACACGCATCCATCGCTGCCGCTGGATCTGGGCACCTGCAGCGATGGACTTCCGGTTCGGGTTGATCTCGGGGACAACAACCTGCGTCCCCTGCTGGTTCTCAGCAGCCAGCCCAACGAGTTAAAAGAATTCACCGGACATATCTTGCACAACCTGGTCACTGCGTATGCAGAAGGCCAAGCAGAAGTAGCATTGCTCAAACGCCGCAGCAGCAACTTTGCGCCACTCATTCAAGCGGCGCAGGAAAAAGGACTGCTGGTCAACCTGGCAGAATCATCACCGCGCCTTGATTGGGAATTTTTGATCGAACTGGCGCGCCGCGCCGAAGCGCGCTACCAGCAGCCTGAAGACCCCATGTCGCCTATCCTCGTGTTGATCGAAGACCTTTCCTTCATACGGCATGCCGCTCACGACATCCAGTGGAGTTTTGAATGGCTGCTGCAATACGGTGCACAGGTGCTTGTACATGTCATCACCGCCGTCAACTGCGAAGATGGCCTGCAGATGGCGCGCTGGCTGCGCTTTTTCACCACCCGTCTTTTTGGCACGCTCACAACCGAACAGCAGCACCACTTTAATCTGCACACCGATATACCCGCCGCACCGCCTGCCATCCGCTACAATGGCACGACCTTTGCAGTATGGAATCACAATCATTGGCTGTTCTTTTTGCTCAAGAATCCACCCACCACCATCCAGGAGATTGACCCATGACCAATACCGGCATGCTCTGGATTCACCCCCACAATGACACCGCGTTCGAGAAGCGCCTGCAGCAAGCCGTCAACGATTACCAGCAGTTGTATGGCGTACTGCCTTCGTTATGCTATGTCAATCCACAGGAATTGAACAGCCGCCGCCGCTCGAACCCACGCTTAAAACTGACCCTATCGCCCAACGAACAGCTTGCGCCCGGGCAATTCTGGCTGGGGCAGCACTAAACCCGCGTTATTTCTCCGGTTTTTCGTAATCCTGCAGTCGCGCTACCGAAGCTACCCCGCCGCCGCGTGTCAGGTTCATGACCTTTACGCCGCGTGTGGCACGCCCCATCTCACGGATCTCTTTCACCCATGTACGCAGCACCACACCC
>DSBE01000247.1 GCA_011053085.1 Chloroflexota bacterium | reverse complement strand
GTAGTAGGGGCTGCCAGCAGTCAGGTTGATTAATTGAATACCAAGATCTTCACATAGTTGCAGGAATTGCCGGGTTTCTGTGAGATCAATCTGAAGAAAATCCTGTTCGGCGGCACCAAAAGGCTGTGGATAGTCATTCGTTTGCACGGGGCAGCCGATTTTGGTGTCAGGATGTGGAGAAAAAGCAATCAAATCAAAGGCACTTAACCTGACACCAATAGAAAGAGAGGGCGCAAGTTGGCGGATACCGGCGACGATTTCTCGAAGAAATCGGGTTCTGTTCTCGAAACTTCCGCCAAATCGTCCCGGTCTTGTTCTGGCTGAGAGAAATTCATGACCGAGGTATCCGTGGCAATGTTTTATATCGACAAATTGAAATCCTATTTGCTCTGCAAGTGTGGCAGCTTGGATAAATTGCTGGATGATGGCTTCAATCTCTTCGTCGTTCAGAATGTGCGCTGATTGTTGTGTGTGAAATTTCTCTTCTAAGTAAGGGTGTCGATAGAGGACTTTAGGTTCGAATTTATCTGAGAGGTTAGGTTTCGAAAAGCGGCCTGAGTGTGTCAGTTGCAGGCCAACAAGGAGAGCATCGATGGAGCCATAAGTTTGCTCGTGGGTATCTGTAAGTTCTCGCAACAATTTCTGTAGATATGGCGCTGTAACATCATTGATCATTAACTGGTTCGGATTGGCGCGCCCTTCATGGCTTACGGCTACAGCTTCTCCGCCCCAGATTAACTTCGCTCCGCTTGCGCCAAAATTACGCCATCGGCGGGCTGTGTGAGTGGTAGGTTTACCGTCAAAGGTTCCGTCCCAGCCTTCCATTGGATGGATGCAAAAACGGTTGCCAATCACAAATCCATTATTCAATATGAACTGGTCAGCCATTGGTGAGGAGTCTGACGCATCAAGGAGTGCGAAAGGAAAGCCCACGCCTAAATTGTGCAAATGGATTTTGAGTGCTTCCGTAGATTTTATGGTTGCGATCGGTTGATATTTCATGGCGCTCTCCAATTTATGGTTAGTGTAACATCGATTCTGTAAATTCAAGAAAGATGGGTTGGGCCTCTTTTTGGTTGAGAGACCAAAAGAAGTGAATCATGAGATGACCTGTAAACCGAATTGTTCATTACCCGAAGAAATTGTGGATCAGATTGCAGCGGAAGGGATGTATGCGTTTCACATATGATGTGCCTGGGGTGAAGGAAGCCATGCCTTTTCCACAAAATATCGTTCGTTCAACAATTGAAATTATCAAATAGACTTGAATGGTGCATTCATTAGAAGGCAATAGGAAGAGGGAATTTGTTGACATTCCAGTAGCTGGAAGGAATATAATATAAAATAAAAAAAGAGGTTTCTTTGAAAATAAGTAAACTATCCCAGGTTACTGGCGTGCCCGCCAAAACAATTCGTTTTTATGAAGAAACTGGTGTATTGCCCCCGCCGAAACGTAGCCCAAATGGATATCGTGATTACACCCAGGAAGATATTGAACGATTACGATTGGTTGCTGGTGCTCGACATCTCGACCTCTCTTTGAACGATATTCGAGAAATCCTTGCGCTGAGGGATCGCCATGAATCCCCTTGTCGTACATTGTTAGATCGAATTAGAAAAAAAGCAGATGAAGTTGCCGAGAGCATCGTTATTCTTCAACATCTCGAAACTGAGCTGCGAGAATTGCATGCCTTGGGGCTAACATTTCCGACAGATGACATTGACGGAAAGAATTGCATCTGTCACTTAGTGAGTGAAAATAAAGTAGTTTCACAATAAATTGGAGATAAAAAAATGGCAAAACAAAGAATTGAGCTGGATATTCTTGGCATGACCTGCATTTCATGCGCAGAACACGTCAAGAATGGTTTACTTTCTGTTCCGGGTGTGGAAAACGTAGAAGTACCTGGATGGAATTCCGGAAAAGCAATTGTCGTTACAAGCGAAGAGGTTGACGTAAAAAAACTCAGTAACGCAGTTGCGGCTGTAGGTTACAGCGCCTCTGTAAAAGCTATTCACCAGCAGGAGACCGCAGTTGAAACCGAATCATCCGCGCAGGAAAAAGTTGATTTCGATTTATTGGTGATTGGTGGTGGGTCAGGTGGTTTTGCTGCTGCCATTAAAGGGGAGGAAATGGGATACCGCGTGGGAATTATTAATGGCGGAATCATCGGTGGTACCTGTGTGAATGTGGGTTGTGTGCCCAGTAAAGCACTCATCAGGGCAGCTGAAGCCTGGCATACCGTCGGGCACCACCCCTTCTTGGGGGTAGAGACATCCCAGGTCAGTCTCGATTGGTCTAAGGTTCGGGACCATAAGAACGAGCTTGTTTCCACGCTGCGCCAAAAAAAATATGTAGATGTGTTAGGGGCCTATCCGAATATCAAATTAATCGAGGGATATGCTACTTTCGCAGCTGATGGATCGGTATTTCTTGGAAATAAGCATTACCGGGCAAGACGGTATGTGATCGCGACGGGTGCTCAACCACGAATTCTCCCAATTCCCGGATTGATCGAAGCTCAGCCCCTCACCAGTACCACCTTGATGGATCTGGATGTGCTGCCAAAATCTTTGATAATAATGGGGGGGCGTGCCATAGCTTTAGAATTGGGCCAAACGATGGCACGGTTGGGTGTAAAAGTATTAATCTTACAACGCAGCGCTCGACTTGTACCTGACCATGAACCGGAAGTGGGACGTGCGATTAAGGACTATCTGGAGCAAGAAGGGATCACCATTTTAACAGGTGTCCAGGTGGAACGAGTGAGTCGTAACGGAGATACCCGAATTGTTCACGCTAGGTTGATGGGACAAACACGGGAGTTTGAAGCAGACCAAATTCTGGTTGCTTTAGGGCGAAAGCCCAATACTGCCGGCTTGGGATTGGATCAGGTTGGAGTCAAACTGGACAATAATGGCGCAATCATCATTGACGAATATCAACAAACTTCTAACCCAACCATCTATGCTTCGGGTGATGTAACCCCAAACCCGGAGTATGTCTACGTAGCTGCAGCAAGTGGAACACTTGCTGCAAACAATGCATTTAATGAAAACCAGAAGGCATTGGATTTGTCAGCGATGCCAGGTGTCATTTTTACTGATCCGCAAATTGCGACAGTGGGACTAACAGAGGCTCAAGCAAAACGTGAAGGGAATCAAGTAATGGCGAATGTGTTACCCCTGGAGTACGTGCCCAGAGCATTAGCAGCAAGAAATACACGAGGTTTTATTAAGATTGTGGCAGATGAAAAATCTGGACGCATTTTAGGGGTCACTGTTTTGGCGGCTGAAGCTGGCGAGGTTATTCAGACAGCTACTTTAGCGGTCAAGTTTGGCTTGAAAATATCGGATATTTCCGAGACCCTCTTCCCCTATCTTACCCAAGTTGAGGGACTTAAAATTGCCGCACTATCCTTTTCTAGAGACATTGATAAACTCTCGTGTTGTGCGGGCTAACAGATGGAATAAACGCATACACCCACATAGATTAAGAAGTAGAATATACTATCATTGAACCTGTGGAATATAGAGGATAAGGAGTGATCATGCGGAAGTATGCTATCGGCGTCGATTTTGGCACATTATCAGGAAGGGCATTGCTGGTTGATGTCGGTACTGGCGAAGAATTGGCAGAAGCAGTCTTTGACTATGCCAATGGTGTGATTGATGAATATCTGCCCGGAACCAACAAAAAACTTGAGCCGGATTGGGCATTGCAGGACCCGAACGATTACCTTGAAACAATCAAGGTCACGATTCCATCGATCATTAAAAAAAGCGGCGTTGATCCTGCAGATGTTATCGGACTCGGCATTGACTTCACCGCCTGTACCATGCTGCCAATAAAGTCTGATGGCACGCCCCTGTGTTTTTTGGATGAATGGCGCCACAATCCCCATGCCTGGGTAAAATTATGGAAACATCATGCCGCGCAGCCAGAAGCCAATCGCTTAAATCAAATTGCTGAAGAGCATGGCTATGACTTCCTGCAGCGGTATGGCGGTAAGATCAGCTCAGAATGGTTTTTCCCCAAAGCCATGCAAATTCTTGATGAAGCACCTGAGGTTTATGCAGCAGCTGACCGGTTGATCGAGGCAGCAGACTGGGTCATCTGGCAGTTAACCGGCGAAGAAAAAAGAAATTCGTGCACAGCAGGCTACAAAGCGATGTGGTCTAAGCGGGAAGGATATCCGCCAAAAGAATTCTTTAAATTGCTTGATCCTCGTCTTGAAAACATAGTAGAAGAAAAAATGGCCTCTGACATTTATCCGATCGGCAGCAAAGCCGGTGAACTGACAAACGAGGCAGCCGAATGGACCGGGTTATTGCCAGGAACAGCAGTTGCTGTGGCTAATGTTGACGCGCATGTTTCGGTGCCTGCAGCCACGGTGGTAGACGCAGGAAAGATGGTGATCATCATGGGTACCTCAAACTGCCATATGGTGTGTGCAGAAGATGAACAATTGGTACCGGGTATATGTGGATATGTTGAGGATGGCATTTTACCAGGCTTGATTGGATACGAAGCGGGACAATCATGTGTCGGCGATCATTTTATGTGGTTTGTTGAGAATTGTGTGCCAGCGCAGTATGTCGATGAGGCAGAAAAGCAGAGGATCACCATCCATGAATTCCTGACCCAGAAGGCAAAATTGCTCAATCCGGGTGAATCGGGCCTGGTGGCGTTGGACTGGTGGAACGGGAACCGAAGTGTGTTGGTGGATGTTGACCTGACGGGCTTGATGATTGGGATGACATTGGCGACGAAACCCGAAGAAATGTACCGCGCTCTCATGGAAGCAACCGCTTATGGCACCCGCATGATCATTGAGACCATGGAAGAACATGGTGTTGCGGTCACCGAAATTGTAGCGGCTGGCGGGTTGCCAAAGAAAAATGAACTGCTCATACAAATCTACGCGGATATCACTGGTCGTGAGATCAAAGTGATCGGTACGTCGCAATCTGGGGCGCTGGGTGCGGCTTTGATGGGTGCTGTGGCTGCCGGGTCAGAAGTCGGCGGATACGACTCAATCGCTGATGCGAGTAAGGCAATGGCAACCTTGTCTGAAGAAGAATATATGCCAGACCAAGAAGCCAAGCAGGTCTACGATGTATTGTTTGCTGAGTATAGAATCCTCCACGATACTTTTGGCAGGGGGGTAAACGATGTCATGAAGCGATTAAAACGCCTCAGGGCGAGTATGAAATAACATTTCTTGAAAATAACCTCCTCGCACGGAGGTTATTTTCTGTACCATCCTGCTTCGTATCCGGTCTCATACAATGTGATGATATTGTCTATGGGGGTGTTTGGTTGGATATTGTGGCAGGGAGCCAGGATATACCCTCCATTGCGCCCCAATATGGCAATATTTTCAATTACCTCATTCCTGACATCCTCAGATGTGCCAAAAGGCAGTGTATGTTGATTGTCTACTGCCCCATGAAAGACGAGTTGATCCCCGTAGGTGTCTTTCAACCATTGGCGGTCCATGCCATCAGCGCGCCATTGGATGGGGTTAAGGATATCTATGCCCAGGTCGATAAGATCTGGGAGGATCTTGCTGATATTCCCGTCATCGTGGTGAAATACCTTGGCACCAATCTGGTGCGCGAGGTCAATCATTCGTTTCATGCCGGGGAATAGAAACTCTTTTATGTGTGTGGGCGAATACATGAGATTTTTTTGTCCGCCGAGGTCTTCTGCTACATAAGTGTAAGTTGGTTTGGTTCCCTGTGGCAAGGCTTCATACAGTCTCAAGGTTTGCTGGTAAGCCAGATCAAAGAGCTTATCGAGACAATATTGGGCAATCTCTGGATTTAATGCCAGGTCCATCATTGCCTGTGCTTCACCGCGTAAGTTTTTATAAAGCAACATGGGTTCAGAACCGCCAACCACCAATGGCTGGTCAGGGTGTTGTTCGACTTGTTCATGTACTGTGGACACGTCCCACCAATCCGCAGATGGCCATCGGTAATTTGCCTTGATTTCGTCCATCGAGGTATATTCTGACAGGGGAGCGTGGCAGGCTTCTCGATAGGTACCATCACCGTAATCGACCGTTCGGTAACGGATACCGAAGATGTCATGATCGGGAGGAGGTTCTGGACCAATGTACGTCGCATAGACAGAGTAGGGCAGGTCAATGTGTAGTTTACCCGCCAATTCATAGCGATCTTCGGTTTGGAAGTGCTGCATGATTTTCCGGGAAATTTCAGGGGTGCCCCAATAATCCATCGGAATCCGATCAGGCAGGCCACCGCTTAAAACAATTTCCCAGCGTTCTTTTGGGGTATATAGGTCTTTTTTCATCAGTTCTCCCGTGACAAAATTGTGATATTGAGATTATACTAGGTGATGTCGGTAATAGGAGAATGAAAACCAAAGGAATAATGCATGAGGATATTATTGATCGACATCGATACGCTCAGACCTGACCATATGGGCTGTTATGGCTATCATCGCAACACCAGCCCGAACATCGACAGCATCGCTGCGCGAGGGGTGTGCTTCAATAATACTTACATAACAGATGCACCTTGCCTGCCTTCACGAAGCGCCCTTTGGAGTGGAAGAACGGGTTTTCATACCGGTGTGGTTGGGCATGGCGGGACAGCGGCTGATCCACATGTTGAGGGTAATTTTCGGGGATTTCGAGACCGTTACTCCGAATCCAGTTTAACATCAGCTTTGCGAAAAGCCGGCTATTACACCACGACAGTGAGTACTTTTGGCGAACGCCATGCTGCCTGGTGGTGGTATGCGGGCTGGAACGAGGTTATCAATTGTGGAGGAGGGGGGGTAGAGATCGCTGATGACGTAACGCCGCACGCTCTTTCATGGCTGGATGAACATGCTGAAGAAGATAACTGGTTTTTGCATGTAAATTATTGGGACCCTCATACTCCCTATCGAACACCGGAGGGTTTTGGCAATCCATTTGAAGATGAACCTCTCGACCCGTGGTATACAGAAGAACTACGGAAGCGGTGCTTTGACGGTTTCGGGCCGCATAGCGCGCAAGAACTCCATAATTACCCAACTCCGGATATGTTTACATGGATAAATAAATATCCGCGCATTAACATGCCATCACTGTCAAGTATGGCAGAGGTAAAACGCTGGATTGATGGGTATGATGTAGGTATTCGCTATGCAGATATGCATGTGGGATACCTGTTAGATAAATTGCACGAAAAAGGCATAGTTGATGATGTTGCCATAATCGTTACTTCTGATCATGGTGAGAATCAAGGTGAATTGAATGTGTGGGGAGACCACCAGTCAGCGGATGATATCACCTGTCGGGTTCCTCTGATTGTTTCATGGCCGGGGGTTGTTGATGAACCACGCGTAGACAAAGCACTACATCAGCATTTCGATTGGGCTGCTACTGTGCTTGAACTTGCGGGAGGCAGTGTTCCGGAAAAATGGGATGGCTGCAGCTTTGCAAAGGAAATGAAAGAGCAACAAGAGGCAGGCAGGGACTACGTTGTTACCTCGCAGGCTGCCTGGGCTTGCCAACGCGGTGTGCGATTTGACCATGATGGTAAAGCATATATTTGTTTGCGCACGTATCATGATGGTCACAAAGACTTTGATGACGTGATGCTTTATTGCCTGACTGATGATCCGCATGAAGAACACAACCTGGCAAAGGAAAAACCCGCATTGGTGCAACAAGCGATGGCATACCTGGCGGATTGGCATCATGAGCAAATGGTAACCGCAGATTCAGATGTTGACCCTATGGTCACTGTTTTGTGCGAAGGAGGACCCTACCATACCAGGGGTATGCTAAAGAACTATATCAAAGTGCTCGAAGATACCGGCAGGGCTGAACATGCGGAAACTTTGAAGAAACGGCACCCAGACGAACTATCAGAAGACTATCCCTATTACCAAAACCATAAAGGTTAACGAAATCCTGGGTGGCAGCTAGTTGCCCGGAGATGAAAAAGTACAGTTATAATAATGCTAAGTGGCTGGTATTCAGACTGAAGCAGGAGGACGAGCTATGCAATTCAAAAAAGTAGGGGTATTGACAAGCGGCGGTGATGCTCCGGGAATGAATGCTGCTATTCGCAGCGTTGTGCGCACCGGTATCCACAAAGGATGGCAAATGGTTGGTGTCCGCAATGGTTACCAGGGCTTGATTTCGGAAAATTTTCAACCCTTGGGTGTTCGTGATGTAGGGGGCATCATGCATCAAGGAGGAACGATCCTGGGAAGCGCGCGATGTTTGGAATTTACAACCCTGGACGGTCAACGTAAAGCAGTCAGAAACCTCAATCGCCATGGCATTGATGGTCTCGTTGTAATTGGGGGTAATGGGTCTCAAACAGGTTCATACGCCCTATCGAAATTAGATTATCCAGTTGTTGGGGTTGCATCCACCATTGATAATGACCTGTGCGGCTCTGATATCACCATTGGTGTTGACACGGCTTTGAACATCGCCGTTGAGGCAATCGATCGTTTGAAAATCACTGCATCATCGCATCAGCGAGCATTTCTGGTAGAGGTGATGGGGCGCGATTGCGGTTATTTAGCCCTAATGGCAGCCATCGCCGGCGGTGCTGAAAAAGTGCTGATACCCGAGGTAGACTTTGAACCGGAGGATGTAGCAAGGGAGATATCAGAAGCTTATGACAAAGGTAAAGCCCATGCCATTATCGTGGTAGCAGAAGGTGCGAAATATAATGCTGAGCAATTACGGGATTACTTTACCGCAAATAAAGAGCGGCTGGGCTTCTCTATTCGTATTTCGATCCTGGGCCACACACAACGCGGTGGCAGTCCGACCGCTTATGACAGGACTCTGGCCAGCCGATTGGGGGCTGGGGCGACTGCGGCTCTGGAAAGAGGCGAAACTGGCGTTCTGGTAGGCATGATTAAAAGCGAAATCGTTACAACCCCTCTGGTAGAGGTGTGCAACAACAAGAAACCAATTGATCTGGCTTTATTTGAGTTGCAAAGAATTCTTGATTAACTGGTTTGACCGTAAAGAATGAAAACCGTCCGTTTCGATCAGGGCGGTTTTTTTCTACTCTAACGACTCTCCGCCGGTAAAAGACCGGTAGGGTGAGAGTTGTTCCAGTATTGTTTCGTCTGTTTTTGTGGAGTCCTTAGCGAGAACTCTGGCAATCAATTTGCCGATACCAGGCCCAAGCATAAATCCCTGGCCACACATGCCGGCAGCGATGAAATAATTATCGACCTTTTGACTCCACCCAAGCAAAGGGGATCCGTCAGGTGTCATTGGGTACAAGCCACTCCATGTCCGGCGGACTTTCACCATCTCCAAAGCAGGTAAAAGCGAGAGGATTCTTCGTGCTGACAGTGGCAGGAATTGAGAGGTTTCCACCTGTTTTGTGCCCCAGATGGGTGGTGAGGGGGTCAGGCAAAATAAAATTTGGCCGGTGGCATGCTGGTAGAAATAGATATTGGTACTGTTACCTACAACGCGCATATCGACAATCATCGGATTCAGGAATCGTTGGACAGGCTCAGTAACCCCTGCTTCGTGCATATTTGGCCTGACTGGCAAAGGTTCATTGAAGAAACCTCCAATATCTGTCGCATAAGCGCCGGCGGCATTGACAAGATAATGACTGTGGTATTGGGCTTTCGTTGTGGTAACTTCAAAATCTCCGTGCTGAGTGATTTGGATGACCTCTTCATCAAACACAAATCGTACCTTATTAATTTTGGCGGCTGACCAAAAAGCGTAGATTGCTTTTAGGGGTGAAGCGCTGCCATCCTGGGGTGAATAGGTTCCCCCAAGGAGGTTTTGCCTGTTGAGTGCGGGAATCACTTCGGACAATTCTTGTGCGGATAACCAGACCAGACCAGTTTGGAGAGGTTTCTGCTGTTCAACAACGGCCAGCAATTCATTCTTGGTGTCTTCATCGTAAGCCACAAAAGAATAACCACCCCGAATCCACTCAATGTCATCGCCGTGTGTGTGTTGCCAAGAAGAAAATTCCTCCAGGCTTTCAAGGCAAAGGTGTACCTTGGCTGGATTTGAATGGGTTGCACGAATCCCGCCGATGGCAGCTTTATTGGATCCCTGCCCAACACTGGCGTTCTTATCAATGACCAAAACCGAAAAACCTTCTCTTGCCAGATAATGGGCAGTCGGAGTGCCGACCGAACCGGCGCCAATGATAATGACATCATAACTGCGCTTAGTCACCAGGTTGCCCCTTTCCCTGGTTTGCCAATGTTTTGAAGTCCACTTCAAAGAACAAAGGTCGAGTAGTGTTCAGGGTAAATTCCTCAGGCGCATATCCGGCTCTACGCAAGATTTGCTGAATCAGAGAGTGGCACGTTTTTGCACCACAAGCGCCCATACCTGCTCGCGTAATGGCTTTGATCTGGTTTATGTCTG
>DSBE01000060.1 GCA_011053085.1 Chloroflexota bacterium | reverse complement strand
GTTTATCTTCCACGCAAACCAAGCACCTGGCTGATTGATCGGACAATTATTTGCATGTCTAACAACAAAGAGCGGTGTTTGATATAGAACAAGTCGTATTCTAGTTTTTCGACAGTCTCTTCCACGGTGGCAGCATAGGATTGATGTACTTGCGCCCATCCTGTCAGCCCTGGCTTTGCCAACAAACGAGCGCGATAGAAAGGAATCTCCTTCTGGAAATGACTTACAAGAGATGTAATTTCTGCCCTTGGCCCGATCAAGCTCATTTTACCTTGCAGAATTGCGAGAAATTGCGGTATTTCGTCGAGGTGGCTTTTCCTGAGCACCTTTCCTACCAGGGTGATTCGCTGATCATGCATCAGTGTTGGTTGAATCTGGGCAGATTTTTCTTTTGCTTGATACATTGACCGAAATTTGATCAATGTGTAGGGTTGCCCGTTTTTCCCTACCCGTTCTTGTTTAATGAAGATTGGAAAGCCAGACTCAACAACAATTGCCAGGGAAATAATAGGAAGAAGAAGTATAAAACCAATAGTCCCGGCAACGCCAGCAAAAAAATCTATGACCCGTTTAGAGAGAATATATGAACTGGTCGAATGCACGTCTGAATAGAACGTCCGTATTAACCATTCAGTATCGTGTAAATGAATCGGAATCCGTCCAGTAAGCTCCTCATATACTTGTGATGCAGTGGTCACTTCAATGCCGTTTTCTTCAAATTGCGTTAATTTTTCCAATAAATCGGGAGGTAAGTTTTTGTTGATCGCACAGATAATGTCGGTGACTCCAAATCGTCCTACGATATCTTCGAGAGAGTGTCTGTTGCCCACCACAGGGATACCTTCAATAAGCTCATTTTGCTTTTTATCATCAATAAAACCAATAATGTGAAAAACCTCAGTGCGGGTACGACGGATGATTTCCAGGATCGATCTGCCGGTTTTTCCCGCTCCCAGGATTAGAATCCGTCGTAAAAAAGGTCTTGCCGTAAAAACACTGATGTAAAGCAAACGCCAGGCGAAAGTGAACAAGGCTACCATCGGAATAAAAATACCGATCGCTAATCGGGGCAGGGGTGTGTTTTCATCAAAAAGGAAATAGACAAACAGATAAAGAACCAGGGCAATGAAAGCAGCCATCAGGGTTGCCCGCAGGGTATCCCTCTTTTGGCTTGCTTTGCGCAGATCATATAACTCCAACAAAAGAAAGACCCAGATTAGGGGGAGGAAGAAGTACCACAGAGGGGTGCGCGTCCGTATGAATTCGGCAGAGAACGAAAGCCATTCATCTTGTAACGCCCAAATATACAAGGCGACAAAAAGCGCAAAACCGGCGCACAACAAGTCACCTGCCAACAGTATTTGAATTCTTTGGCGGGGCCGAACACGGATGAAGGATGATTTTTGCGAGAGGTGATCAGTCTGCATGTTTTTTCTTAACAATTAATTGCCCTAAGGATACCAGAAAACCAGAAGCCCATGAGAAGTGCATGATTATGACGGCAGCGGCAGACAGAATCTTCTCCTTGAAAATCAATTCTTTTGACCGCTTATCAGTCACAACGGAGAATGCGACAAGTGCTAAATACAACAATAACAATGCAGCAACCAGCAACAAGAGAGTGGGCAGGAAAATACTGATGCCCAAAAGTCCAACGAGACCAAGAACAAACAAGGGTGGTAAAGCCTGTCTCCACCGGATGGATTCCGGGTATTTTGACAGCATTTTTACTTTCCAGAACCCATAGCGCCAATACTGTTTGGCGAGACTCTTGAGCGTTGTGCGGGCAAAATAAACGCATTGAATGTTAGGGTCTAAATAAACCTGCCCACCGGTTTTTCTTATGCGAACGTTTAGATCATAATCTTCGTTAGACAGCAGATTCTCGTCATATAGGCCAATTTTGTCAAACAAAGAACGATGAAAACTACCGAAGGGAACAGTATCAATAAAACCCTCGTGCGATCCCGCCTGACGGTAGGCGGCATTGCCTGTTCCAATCGCATTCGATGCGGCAGAAGCAATTGCTTTTGCTGTTGGGGTGGTATCGCCCGGCTTAATGATCCATATGCCGCCAATGTTGTCAGCGGTGTCACTTTTCAGATGGTTGATGCATCTCTCAATATAGGTTCTTTCTGGGACACAATGGGCATCCAATCGAATAATGTATTGTCCCGAAGAGGCATTTATCGCCGTATTCAACGCCGAGGGTATATGCCTTTTTGGATTGTCAACCACGCGAACATACAATTCTCTGTGGGCTTTTGAAAATTCTTCAATAGCATCACGGGTTCTGTCAGAGGAGATCCCATCGGCAATGACAACCTCACAGGTGTTAATATCAATGGATTGTTCCAGGATAGCCGACAAAACCTGCGCGATTGTCTTCTCTTCGTTGTAGCATGGGATGATGATTGAAATATCGGGCACAGATTACCCCAACGACTTAACAGCGATGGCTTCAATTTCTACTTTTGCGCCACGCGGAAGGGCAGCGACCTGAAATGCGCTCCGTGCGGGGTAGGGGGCTGTAAAAAATCCCGCATAGATTTCATTCATCTGCTGGAACTCATTAATATCTGCCAGATAGACCGTTGTTTTTACAATTTCAGCAAAAGCAAATCCTGCTGCAGTAATAATGGCAGAAAGGTTGGTAAGAGCTTGCCGCGTCTGCTCTTGAATGGTCTCGCCGGCAAAATGGTTGGTTACGGGATCGATACCCAGTTGGCCGGCGGTAAACAGCAGATTATCCATTCGAATTGCGGCCGAATAGGGACCAACCGCTTTCGGGAGTTCTGGCGAATCAATCGGTTGTTTCATTCTCACCTCGATCATATTCATATTGGAGAGTAATCACGCTGATTATAACATTGAAAGCCATTCCGCTCTTTTCCCGAAAGCGATACAATACTATCCATGAGTGAATGGCTGTCGGATCTGCAGATAGATGTTCGCACAACAATTTTGGTGCTGGTGATAGGGCTGATTGTTGTTGGTGGGTTGTTAATCATCCACGGCATCAATTTGATTCGGTATGGAACAACGATCGAATATTATCAGAAGAGGAAAAAATATATTCTGCATGGCTTGCGCATGTTTGCCACGGCTATCATCGTCGCCATCACAGCCGTTCTCTGCAGCAGGTTCGGCGAACCGCTGGTTTATCAGGTGTATGTCCCATCACCGACCAGTTCAATAACCCCTTCAATCACTCCTTCGCCAACCATCACGTTAACTCCCACCATAACATTGACCCCAACCGTCACACAAACCCCCTCCATCACACCCATACCAGAAGTACCCGATTATGTTGTGGATAAATTTGAAGGCAGCACGGAAGTACCCGAACAAGTAGTGTTCAGTCCTCTCGCTTTCTCGAATGAAATCGATGATTTTTTTCAGGCAGTTTCACCTTCCGACCTATTCGCAGGTGATGATGAAGTACTCTATGGCAGTTTTACCTACAACAATATGGTTCCCGGACTGCAGTGGACGATTTTGTGGCTTGATCCTGATGGCCTCATTATCTGCTATGAATCATTTGTATGGGGTAATTTTACTGGTGGATATGGCTACACCGAGTGTAGAAGCCCGGGTCCACGCTGGAAACAAGGTGAATACCAGGTGCAGATGTTCTTAGGGACAGACTGGTGGTTGACAGGGCGCTTTAGTGTTGGAGAAATTGCACTTGAAGACGAATCATGACCTTTTACAGCCCTTAGTAAGTTCTTTGTTTGTCTTTGCTTAGAGCAATTGCCACCAGAGAGGCTACTTTTGTGTTGTTTTTCAGAAGGTCCAGATTCGCCCTCATACTAAGTCCATCTGTCAGTTGATTTACACGTGACAACAGATAAGGTGTGGTGGCTGCGCCATGAATACCTTCTGCCGCTGCCTCATTGATCGCCTGGTCTATTGCATCTTCAATAGCTCTGCCTTGCAATGCTGTCGAAGAGGGGGGAGGCACAACCAAAAGGATGGAGGATTGCAGGCCCAAAGACCAATGGTGTCTGGCGATATTGGCAACTTCTTCTTCAGTATCTACTGACATGTCTACCGGCAAACCGCTGGAGGGTGAAAAGAAAGCCGGAAAAGTATCGGTTTGATAGCCAATGACAGGCACACCGGCGGTTTCCAGATATTCACGCGTATTGGGCAGATCAAGTATTGACTTTGCGCCCGCACACACCACAATCATAGGGGTATTCGCCAGTTGCGGTAAATCAGCGCTGATATCAAAATTCGTTCCACGATGAACTCCGCCAATCCCTCCGGTCGCAAAGACCTGGATATTGGCCAGTTTTGCGAGGATCATGGTTGCGCAAACTGTGGTACCCCCATTCAATTGCCGGCTTAATGCAATACCAAAATCTCTTTTGGATATTTTTCGGACATCCGTGGCCGGGTTCCCGAGGAACTCAATTTCTTGTTGGGTTAGTCCAATAATGGGTGTTCCCTGAATGATCCCAATGGTTGCCGGGGTAACGCCGGCAGCACGTGCAGTAGTTTCGAGGTCATGGGATAATTGTATATTTTGCGGGTGGGGCAGTCCGTGTGTCAACACTGCTGTCTCTAAAGCCACCACTGGTTGCCCTTGTTCCATTGCCTGTTGCACTGGTTTTGAGATTTGAATTCCCTGCATGTCGCGCTCCTTTTTTCATACAATTATAACCGCTTGACAAGTGTCCAAGTTCTGTTAAACTAAACACTATCGGGCTGATGGCGGAATAGGCAGACGCATTAGACTTAAAATCTAACGATGGTAACATCGTGTGGGTTCGACTCCCACTCAGCCCATTAAGACCTTGTTTCAAGGTTTTCTTTTTTTAAAAATTACCAAGCGAAGAATGATGATTAAGGTAGAATTGAAATCAATAATTCTACTAGGATGACTACGGAGAGAAAATATGGAAAAGATCCATGTGCTGGCGTTGGACTTAGGGGCAGAAAGCGGAAGGGCGATTGTCGGTGGTTTTGATGGCCGCTCCATCGAACTTCATGAAGTTCATCGATTTCCTAATTTATCGGTTCGGTTACCGGATGGCTTACATTGGGATATCCTGTACCTGTTCAATGAAGTGAAAAAAGGGATACGGCTCGCTTACGAACAATATGGCGAAGGTCTTGTCAGCCTGGGTATTGATACCTGGGGGGTGGATCATGGGTTGATTGACGCCAAAGGGCATATGACTTTTTTACCCTACCATTATCGTGACAGCCGTACCGACCATGTAATGGAAGAAGTGTTCTCCATCGTTCCCAAGGACGAAATTTTCTACCAAACCGGCATCCAGTTCATGTCCATCAACACCCTGTATCAGCTCAGGTCTCTTTTACAAACCAACCCGCACGCCATCCAGAATGCCAAAACCTTTCTTACCATTCCCGACCTTTTGAATTATTGGCTCACGGGGAAAAAGGTCAGTGAGTTTTCAATTGCAACTACTACCCAATGTTATGACCCAATCAGTAAAGATTGGGCTTTTTCACTTTTAGAGACGTTGGGTATTCCGCGCGATATCTTTCCCGAAATTGTTCCTTCCGGTACTATACTGGGAAACCTGCTTCCTTATGTTACACAAGAAATAGGTGTACACAACCTGCAAGTAGTAGCACCGGCATGCCATGACACCGCCAGCGCGGTGCTTTCAATTCCAAAAAGCCATGTGCCAAGCGCTTATCTAAGTTCTGGCACCTGGTCGTTATTAGGCGTAGAAACCCCCAGACCTATCATCAATCAACAATCGTTGGCGATGAATTTCACCAATGAAGGCAGTTTCGATGGTTCCATTCGGTTTTTGAAGAATATTACCGGCCTGTGGATTGTCCAGGAATGTAAGCGATACTGGCAATCACAAGGGCATGATTATTCTTATTCTGACTTGACAGACCTGGCAAACATCGCGGCAGGGCACCAGGCATACATTGACACCGAATGGCCGGAGTTCCTAAAGCCCGGCAATATGCCCTATAAGATTCGTCAGTATTGCGCATTAACCAACCAGCCTGCGCCAGAAGGTCACGGCTCCGTTATCCGTTGTGTCCTGGAAAGCCTGGCTTTGAAGTACAAAGAGGAATTTGACCAATTAGAAGAGGTCACTGAACAGCATATTCAACAGTTGAACATCGTCGGCGGGGGCAGCCAAAATACATTATTGAACCAGTGCGCTGCCAATGCGTTGAACAGAAAAGTGGTTACTGGCCCGGTCGAGGCAACCGCATTCGGTAATATTCTGGGCCAGTTGATTGCCCTTGGGAAGATCGAAACCATTGACAGAGCCAAGGATATCGTGTCGAATTCCTGCACACTAAACACCTATCAACCACAAAATACTGAAGAATGGCAGAAAGCTTACCAAACCTACAAACAATTGGTGAACGATTACAGAAATGAATAAACAGATCAACATGGACTTAGATGCGCTAGAACCCCACATGGATATTGAAGGCATCAGGTCAGGATACTTCACCGATGCTTACTTTCTCAATATTCAGAAGATACTGGAATCGATGAGTGATTCTACGTTTCTGTCCCTCAATCCGATCAATGGCAATGGATATCAGGTTTCAGATGCTCAGGTTGAGATGCAATGGTTTACACGGCGGCCCGGGCAGACGCTTGTTTGTGGATTGAATTTAGCGCTGGCCTGTCTTAAGAATTGCTCCGGCTATTGGGAGGGCGGTAAATTTATCGATACGGCTGATAGCCTGGAAGTTTGGGCGGTTCCAGAAGGTTCATTTGTTGATTATCAGGGGGATCCGTCAGCGGTAATGCCTGTGCTGCGGGTGAGAGGCAGATACCGTGATTTTGGGGGCAATGAAACAGTAACTTTGGGCTATTTGGCACGGGCCAGCCGCGTTGCAACCAATGTGTATGAATTATTGATCGCAACACATGGAAAACCGTTGCTCTTCTTTCCTGCGCGCTACGATTTACCGGAAACCCAGACCATTGATGGCTACGCTTATGGCACGGCTGTAAAGACTTACAATGAGAAATTCGGTAAAAATTTGCCATCGTTCGTGTCAACAGATGCCCAGGGCGCCTTGTTGGGGGTCAAGGGGGGAGGGACAATTCCGCATGCAGCTATCGCTTGTTTTCTCGGTGACACGGTGAAAACAACAATGGCCTTTGCAAAATTCATAGATCCTGCCATTCCACGGGTTGCCTTGGTAGATTTTGATAATGATTGTGTCAATACCTCCAAAAACGTAGCACAATCGTTGTTTCGCGAATACATAGCATGTGTTCGACGTGGCAACGATGAAGAGGCAAAGCGATTCAAACTGTTTGGGGTTCGTCTGGATACAAGCTCAGCGCTCATTGACAAATCGTTGGTACCAATGGGGGAAAAACGAGAGGATTATGGCGTAAATCCCCGCCTGGTACACGCTGTTCGCAATGGTTTGGATGATGCCTGGAGGGAATGGGGTTTGGCGCAGGATGACATACCTCTGGCAAAAACTTACTTGCGGGAAGTAAAGATCATTGTTTCCGGCGGCTTCAACAAAGATAAGATCCGGTGGTTCGAAGAAACCAATACCCCGGTTGATATGTATGCAGTCGGTTCAGCTACCTTTGACAATCATGGCCCCACCGTGACTGATTACACAGCGGATGTTGTGCAGGTAAAAATTGGCGATGAATGGACGCCGATGGCAAAAGTGGGACGCAAGCCCAATGAAAATCCTGAACTGGTTCGAGTCTGGTAATTAAAAAGAGGCTGTTCCGAAAGTAACAGAACAGCCTCTTTGACTTATTTATTCTCACCCATACAATGGGCCGAAATTCTGACAGGCTCGAAAATCTGCTCCTTCAAGACCTTGGGTGCCAAAAGAGTTCCAGGCAGAGGGCCGGAAGATCTTATCATCAGGTAAATTGTGCATATAGACAGGTATGCGCAGCATCGAACACAAAGTAACCAGTTCAGCACCAATATGTCCAAAAGCCAGAGCTGCGTGATTGGCTCCCCAGTTGTTCATCACCGAGTAGACATCCGTAAAAGGTGACTGTTCCGTCGTGCGGGGCACGAACCAGGTAGTGGGCCAGGTGGGATCGGTTCGTTGGTCGAGTGTTGCGCCAACATCCTCTGGCAGATCGATTGACCATCCCTCCGCCAACTGCAGAGCAGGCCCTAACCCTTTGGTGATATTGATACGAATAGCCGTCAGTGGCATGCCACCTTGCGACAAGAAGTTGGAAGAATAACCACCGCCGCGGAAATATTCCAGCGTAGCTGGCCGCCAGTGGGTGGCGTTGAGACAGCGCGTTACGTCATCATCGGTAATTTCCCAGAACGGTTTCATCACTGGATTGCCGTTTTCATCTTTCATTTGGCCCGAGCCATCCAGACTTGCAGCGCCTGAGTTAACCATGTGGATGAAACCTTTGGAGGCTTTGCCTTCCAGTTGGTAACCGGTTACTCGCTTTACCGCGTCAGGGCTCCAATAGGTGCGCACATCCGCAAAAATTGATGGGCGATTGGTCAGCAGGTAAGCGAAAAGCATACTCATCCCGTTTAATGTGTCATTTTCGGTAGCCAGCACAAAAGGAGCGCGGATCCCATTCCAATCAAAGGATGAGCAGAGAATCGCTTCCATGAAGTCACCGTTTGGAAAATGATCAGTCCATTGGCGCTGTCCCTGGAAACCACCGGCAATGGCATTGTGACCAAGGGCTTCTTCACCCCAGTCGAGGTCAGCCAAACGCTTGTTGCCTACCATCAGGTCACGCCCGATCATGACCATTTTGGTGACGAATTCCCAGTTTTTATCTTTTTGTTCGCGAGATTCCTGCTTTTCCGAAGGATTGTTGTCTTTGCCTTCGATACAATTGTCTTTGACCCATTGAAGTGCCAGTTTATATTCTTCAGGATCATAGATCTCTTCTTCGATTCTGCGGTAAATCTCTGTCATATCGACAGTTTCACAGCGCATGCCAAAATATTCCTCAAACACCGATTGATCAATGATCGAGCCGCCAATGCCCATGGATACACTGCCAATAGAGAGATAGGATTTTCCACGCATATAAGCAACTGCCAGACCGGCTGTGACAAACTGAAGCAATTTGGATTTGACATCTTCCGGTATAGAATTATCGCCAGCATCCTGCACATCATGTCCATAAATACCAAAGGCAGGCAAGCCTTTTTGATTGTGGGCTGCCAGAACAGCTGCAAGGTACACAGCACCGGGCCGTTCAGTACCGTTGAACCCCCAAATGGCCTTTGGGGTCAGAGGGTCCATGTCCATCGTCTCAGAACCGTAACACCATGCCGGGGTGACAGTTAAGGAAACACCAACATTTTCTTTGCGAAACTGCTCCGCCACAATAGCCGCCTCGGTTGCGCCGCCAATGGTGGTGGAAGCAATCACACATTCAACAGGTTCGCCATTGGGGTAACGCAGTGAGTCACTGATTAATTGAGCAGCCGCCTCTGCCATTTGCATGGTTTGCTGCTCCAATGACTCTCGCACGCCCTTACGACGCCCATCGATGGTCGGACGGATACCGACTTTTGGGAAACCGCCCACCGGTCCAAAATTTTCAAAAGCCATGATTCACCTCCAGGTAGGGAATGATTCGTATATAATTCTCAGTAATAAGATAAGTTGCGGAGACCAAATAAGCCGCTGCTATGATTATACAATGCCGAAGTGAAATATGGCAACGTTTTCATATTTTAAGATTCATTGAAAGAGGAATTATGTATCGCTCAGAAATCAATCGCATCGTTCAACAGTCATTGGACACCCTTGAACAATTTCAGTTTCATCTCCCGCCGTTCGCACATTGGGGGTTGACTCAATGGGGGGAACACAAAGACGCCTGTGAAGAAATTTTCAACAACCAATTAGGCTGGGATATCACCGACTTCGGCAAGGGGCAATTCGACCAATTTGGCCTGGTGCTGTTCACCATCCGCAACGGGCATCCTGATAATTTGCATAACCAAACTGGCAAGATGTATGCAGAAAAAATTATGATCGCCCGCAACAATCAAAAAACCCCGATGCACTTTCATTGGAACAAGATGGAAGATATTATCAACCGTAATGGAGCCGTACTCGCTTTTGAGTTATATGCCGCTACTGCCGATGAAAAACTTTCGGAGGAGGATTTTTCGTTATCCGTTGATGGGATGCAAAGGACTTTCCATTCGGGTGATCGATTAGAGCTGCAGCCCGGCGAAAGCTTGTCATTACCTCCTCGGATTTACCATGCCTTCTGGGCAGAACAGGGGGATGTATTAATCGGCGAAGTGTCTCTGGTCAATGATGATCATCTTGATAATTGCTTTTATGAACCGATTGGCCGGTTCCCTGACATTATTGAGGATGAAGAACCTAAATTCCTGCTGGTTGGCGATTATGAGAAGTTCTTATAGCCCATATATTGATGTGGAGCGTCGCAAAACCGCTGTAGTGGCAGGACATTTTTGCGTCGATATTCTGCCAGCTATGGATCAGGTGCCTACCGGTGAATTTTTCCAATTGTTTACACCCGGTCAATTGATTGAGACTGGCACGATGCAATTGGCAACCGGTGGAACGGCCTCCAACACCGGCATCAGTTTGACCAAACTGGGTATACCAACCAGAATTGTGGCAAAAGTGGGCGATGATGCTTTTGGAGAGATCGCCCGCGGGATTGTTAGCACAGTCGTAGCAGATGAGAACTGCCAATTAATCCAATCCGACGATAGCGGCACATCATACACCGTCATTATTAATCCCCCTGGTGTTGACCGCATTTTTTTGCATCATCCTGGTGTCAATGATACGTTTACGGCAGAGGATATC
>DSBE01000116.1 GCA_011053085.1 Chloroflexota bacterium | reverse complement strand
GTTCGTTTTTGAATCAGGTTGGCGGTCCAGATACGCCCGAAAGGGTCGGAAGTCCCTTCGATCAACAGTCCACCATCCGCCATTGAAGCGGCAAGAGTCTGCCAGGCTGGCATTACATCGGATTGGTTATATTGGCGCAGAACATTGAAGGCGCGAATGACGGTGGGGCATTCTCCCTCTCGCAAAGGCAGGTTGAAACCACCGAGTCGGAATGAGGTCTGCTCATCCTCAAAAGGTTTGCCAGCAGCGACACGGCCTGGATCAATTTCGACACCAACTACCGGTAATCGGCCGTTCACTTTGCGGAAGCGTTGCGCGGATTCGAGGGTGGTGATGGCTTCTTCGCCATAACCAAGGTCGACAAAGAGCGCATCGGGTGAGGTTAAACACTCACGTGCATACAGCAGCACAAACGTATCCACACGGCGCAACCGGTTATGGGCGGTCTTACCGCGGGTGATGACACCTTGTGTCCCTTTGGGCGGTTTGCCAACCGTCTTTTTCATGCTGCGATTGTATCATTACTGGCATCATTGTGTGGTTTGTGTCGTGGGGACTCCCTTGTGGGCTTTTCCTTGTGCCAGATAGGGCGATTGTTTTAACAATTTCCGGTGGATAGTACCGCGGAACATTTTGATGAAGGGGATGCGCCAGCTGAGCTTGCGGCGGGTATCTTGCACATAATCAGCGAGGGTGCGGGTCTGGTATTGCAGCAAGCGCTGACTTTCTTCGGTGTCCATCCAATCAACGGCGAATGGTTTGGTGGCAAAAGCCTCTTCGGGCATTTTCCCAAGGCCGACTGCCCGCAGAATGTCATTCATCATGTCACGATAACGCATCTGGCATGATTCGCCGCCGCCGATCAGCAAGGTTTTACCCCAGGCAGCCTCGGTTTCGAGCGCGTTGGCAATTGCCAGCCCAACATCACGTGAGTGGACAAATTCGATGCGGTTATTCAACGGTACATCGAACATGCCGGTGTCGATGATCAGGCGGATGGGCATAGCAGCCGCCAGACGCAGGATCAGCCAGGACATACCGGCGTTCTTCACCATTTGCTCACATTCAATTTTGTGGCGGGCGTAATGCTCTACCGGATGGACTGTTTCAGACACACGGCGCGGCGCAGGCAGGTCCTGTGTGGGCCCATACACGTGGATCGAAGATATGAAGAGAATCCTGGCATCAGGCGCATCAGTCTGCATGGCATCCAGCAGATTGCGGGTGCCGCCGACATTGATGGTGCGCGCCCATTCGGGCTGCTCCTCGCTTTGTATGCCGGTGGCAGATAGTTTGGGGATCACGAAAGCCAGATGGATGACAACATCCTGGCCTTTGACGGCTGCGCGCAAGTCTGCCGGATTGCGTAGATCACCCCACATGGTTTCGATAGCGTCGCCAAACTTACGGGCGGTTTTTTCGTTTGTACGGTTTTGCATGTCAAAACAGCGAATGCGATGTCCGCGTTTGACCAATTCTTTCAATGTGCTGGTGCCGATATTGCCAAATGCACCGGTTAAGAGGATATTCATAGGGTTGTCCTTGTTGATGTCGATAGATTTTGTTCACTCTCACTATAAACAAGGGAAAGTTTCTTTCGTAGATGCCATGCCCCACGTCTGGCAGTGACGGGCATACATGTCGATGTGACGCATGTCACTGCAGTGTTTGCGGTATGCATTCACAGGGGCGATTTATGATACACTCACCATATGAAAAGGCCTCTGGAAGCCAATGTGGTGTTGATCTTCCGCTGGTTTGTGGCGCTGGAGATGATTGCGCTTAGCATGATACCGATCGCTGAATATTACTTGTTTGGCCAGTTCACGTTTGTCGATGACCCCTTCTTTGCGCTTTTGTACCAATCCACACTGCTGTTTGTGTATCTGTCATTCACCGCGTTTCAATACAAACTCAAGCAATTCTTTCTGCCGATCGCTATCCTGATTGCGGTGATCTTTCCCTCCTTAATCAACTTGTCATTTGTCGTGGAGAATCTCGCTGCGGGTCTGCCCATCAACATGATGCATGTGTGGGCGTTGCTGCCGCTGCTGTTGATCCCGCTGGTACCGATGGCATGGCAGTATGATTTCAAAGCCGTGCTGGTGTTGTTCGGTGGATTTGGCCTCGCCGAGGTGTTGATCGTGCTGTACACGCAAGAGTGGAATTTTGTGAGCGTGCTTGATTTCATCTATGCAACTTTCATCCGGGTGTTATCCTTATTACTGGTGGGGTTCATGATCGACCGTCTGATGGAAGAACAGCGTACACAACGCGACCAACTTCGGCTGGCGAACCTGAAATTAACCCGTCAGGCGTTGGTCATGGAAGAAATGGCAACCATGCAGGAGCGCAATCGCATTGCGCGCGAATTGCATGACACCCTGGCGCATACCATGAGCGGACTTGCGGTGCAATTGGAGGCGATGAAGATTGTTAATGGGGGAGAGAATCAAGAGATAGGGGGGATGTTGGATACAGCTTTGGCAACCACTCGCTCAGGATTGAGTGAAACACGCAACATTTTGAAAAATTTGCGAGCCGGGGCGTTACAGGAGTTGGGTTTGGAGCAAGCGCTGCAACAGATGGTCAGCCAACTGCAAGCATCGCAGTCAAAACCTTCCATCAATTTGTTTATCAGCCGCAATCGTCCACTGATAAGCAAAGAGCTGGAACACATCATCTACCGAATTGTGCAGGAGGCGCTGAAAAACGCCTTGCAGCATGCTGACGCCAAACAGGTGCATGTAGAACTCACAGCCAAAAATAAAACCATCGCAGTGGTGATCGAAGATGATGGCAAAGGGTTTGATGTACACAACCGAAAACAACGCGAAGGCTACGGCCTTTCAGGCATGCGTGAGCGGGCAGAAGAGATAGGCGGCACATTGACCATTGAGAGTGAATTGGGCGGAGGCACAAAAGTGCGGTTTGAGGTGGTGTTATGAATGCGGTCCGGGTTATGATTTGTGATGACCAGGAGATTGTGCGCCAGGGGTTGCGGACGATCTTGAATGCCGATCCCGCCATCGAAGTGATTGATACTGCCATGGACGGAGAAGATCTGCTGCGAAAGATGGAAAAAGACAAGCCTGACCTGGTCTTGATGGACTTAAAGATGCCGGTCATGAATGGGGTGCAGGCAACTGTTCAGATCAAGCAACGCTTCCCCGAGGTGAAGGTATTGGTATTAACTACCTATGATGACGAAAACTGGGTGTTAGACGCGGTGCGAGCGGGAGCAGCAGGCTATTTGCTCAAAGACACGCCCAGCGAAGGGTTGCGGGCGGTCATCCTTGATACCATGGCAGGTAAATATTACCTCGATCCATCTGTGGCGGGCAAGGTAGTGCAAAACCTGGGCGGCGGGGTTTCTACCGAAAAAACCACCATCGAATTAACCGAACGTGAACAGCAAATTCTTGAATTGATGACGCAGGGTTTGTCGAATGCTGATATTGCCCGTACACTGTTTCTTTCAGAAGGCACGGTGCGCAACTATACCTCACATGTGTTTGCCAAATTGGGGGTAAATGACCGCACCCAGGCGGTGGTAGCTGCTTTGCGTTTCGGGTTGGTGAACCTGCGGGATGAGTAGTTTTGCATGGCGGCTGCCTTCCATTGGGTATGATACAATCATTCTCATCATACAGGCGACCAGGCTGACAGGTGCGGCATGAACAAACAATCCAACAAAGCACTTCTTTTTCTTCTTTTTATTTTGTCGATCACGACAATGGCGTGCACATCTCCGTTTCTGCCGGGCATGTTCGGCTATCAATCACCACCGACACCGACCATCGCCTCTGAGCCTGGGCCTGTTATTTCTACACCTATCGTTGTGATCGAAGAAATTATCCCGACCACTACGCCATCTCTGCCTGAGCCAACTGAGACACCGCAACCGACCCTCGCGCCAACGCCTACGGTTGTTGTTTACGACTATCAATTGCAGGAGGGCAGCCCTGCCTACATTGAGAATATACACCACCCTGAACTTGGAGACAACTGGATGGGGGTGGGCGGTCAGGTGTTTGACAGCGAGGGCAATCCGGTTGAACGAATTGTGGTCATGGCTGCCGGCACCCTGGGAGGAGAAGCCATCGAAGTGCTGGGTATGACCGGCGCTGCCAGGCAGTATGGCCCGGGTGGGTTTGAATTGCAGCTTGCGCAGCGATTGATCCAGTCATCAGGCACAGTGACGATCACCTTGCTTGACCTGGCGGGCAATGTGTTGAGTGAATCAGTTGCCATTGACACCTTCGATGATCCTGCCAGAGCGACAATTGTCGTGAATTTCGTTGCCACATTAACAGATTGATGGTACGGAATATTTCCGATGGATAGCGACCTGTCTATCAATGAAGTAATCACACGATGCCGGCATTATTGGTGGCTGGCAGTTGTGCTGGCGGTCATCGGCTTGCTGGCCGGATTCCTGGCTGCCAGATCGCCGCGCTACCAAAGCGTCATCACGGTCTGGTCGATCCCGGCGGTGGTGCGCGACCAACCGGTTTCGCGGCTTGACGAAGGCTATAGCGAAGCACTGTATGCCAGTATGCATGTTTGGCTGCAGGAAGACTGGCAAACCAATATGGGTGGGGAGGAAGTCGATGTCACAGTGAGAATCAACAGGCAGACCTACCAATTGATGGTGGAAGGCAGCGCTTCTGGCTTTGGTGAAGAAGCAACACAAACCTATGAGAACTATTTGGTGTGGATTGCGGGACAACCGGTGGCAGACGAGTCTGGCGGGGTTGAGCCGTCAAATTCATTGTCTGAGCTCGTTTGGGTGGGTGAGATGAGCGGTCCGGCGGTGAAACAGAAGTATCCATACATACAGGTGATCGCCCCTTTGATTTCTTTGATGATCGTCCTTATTGTTTTTTTCTCTGTCATTCTGGTTGATGTATCTTGCAGAAACCTGGTGAAACGAAAATGAATCCGTCCAAGTTCTATGACCAATTGTCGAAGATGTTGTGGTACGGATTGATCTTGCTGCTGCCGATCACATCATTTCCTTTGATTGTGCGCATGGTGGGCAGTGATGTTGTCGGGCTGCCATCGGGGGTGGTGCTGTTGGTGCTGGGAGCAGTCTGGTATCTACCCTGGTTGTTGAAAAACCACCGTTTTCCACGCATTTATTTGCCTTTGCTGGCTTTTGCCATGGCTGCTCTTCTGTCTACCTTATTAGCGTTGCTGCGCGGGGTGCCATTCGCGTCCGCAGGCACATTTGCTGTCGAGGGAGCGAAAGCACTGGTTACACTGGCGGTTGGAGCGGGCATGTTTTTTATTGCGGTGGAATGGCTGCGGCAACCGGGACAGATTCAAACTACCCTGCGTTTACTCAATTATTCAGGCCTGGTGGTTCTATTGTGGTCGCTGATGCAGGCGCTTGTTTTTGCACGGAGTGGGTCTTTCCCGGTCTGGATTTATCCTATTCAAGGTTTCTTTTCCACGGGTAAACTGTATGATATGCGGGTGACCGGGCTGGCGTTGGAGCCTTCCTGGTATGCCCATCAACTCAATATGCTCTATCTGCCTTACTGGTTTGCAGCCAGTATGCATGGCTATTCAGCACATCGGTGGCGTTTTCTCAGACGCTTCAGCTGGGAAAACGGCTTGCTGCTGCTGGGTTTGGCAGGGCTGGTTATGACTCGTTCGCGGGTGGGTTATCTGTCGTTTTTGGCGATGGCACTGGTGTATTGTTGGCAGCTCAATCAACAATTATCGAAATGGCTGGTAGCGAGGATGGTGAATCGGGTGGCTATTGGCGGTGTGGAGAAAGAAGTAAAAGCAGACAAGAACCTGAAAATACAAAAGAATTTGCGTATAGCCATTCCTGTGACATTGGTTCTCTTCTATCTCATCCTGCTGATCGGGATTGCTTTCGGTGTCTCGCGCATGGATGCGCGCATGGCAACCCTTTTTACCATCGACACCTCTCGTGACCAATGGCTGTATCATTATCTGGGGAGGATGGATCTGGGGCCGCGGGTGACCTTCTGGTTGTCTGGATGGAAAGTGTTCGAACAATATCCATTATTCGGCACCGGGCTGGGGGGCAGTGGTTTTTATGTCTGGGATACCATTGCGCCGTATGGTTGGACGTTTGATGAGGTGCGGCGAGTGCTGTGGCTGGAGGGCGGGATTCCTAACCCGAAAAATCTCTGGGTGCGGCTTCTGGCAGAAACCGGCATTGTCGGGTTTGCCTGTTTTACCAGCTGGCTCATCGTGAATGCCAATGCTGCCATCGAGTTGGTAAAAAAGCAGTCACGTTTTCTGAAGAGTCTGGGCACCATGGGCTTAATGGTGCTGGTCGGGCTGATTATCGAAGGCTTCAGCGTCGATTCTTTCGCGCTGGTCTATTTCTGGCTTGGGTTGGGGCTGCCAGCGGCAGCTTATTTGCGGACACTGACGCCAGCTGATCAAGAAGGGAAACAAACCGTAACCGTATGAACAAAACATTGATCATCATTCTACTGCTACTGCTTATGATCTTTCTGTGCTGCTGTTGCGTGATGGCGGTGTCTGCCGGGCTTGTGTTTTTTAATGTGTCATCTCAGGGTGGCATTGATTGGGATCTCTCGCAAATCATTGACTCACCGGTGCCATTCCCCGCTGACCGCTTTCATCCTCCTTCAGCGGAAGCCATTCAGATGCTCGATATTCTGAATAGCATTGAAGTGCCGGAAAATGATTTCCGTGAACTGGGAGAGCGGTTTTGGGGCTTGACCGATGTGCCATTGACCGTGCCGGCCATAGCTTATCAAATTGGAGACCGCGAGCAATTCTGGGTCACCAATTCGGACACGGATGAGCACAACCTGATTACAGCGGTGCTGCGGGCGGAAACACCGCATGCTTACTTCTGGATCGAGGAAGGGCTTAATTACAAAGAGGCTGATCTGATGAAGCTGGCGGAGGTGTTTGAGAACCAGATTTACCCGACTAACCGAGCCTTTTTCGGATCAGAATGGAAGCCGGGCATTGATGAAGATGACCATCTCTACATTATCTACACCCCCGGTATGGGGCGCAATGTGGCGGGGTATTTTTCCTCAATCGACTCCCTGCATCCCCTGCTGCAGCCCTATTCGAATGCGCATGAGACCTTCATGATCAGTGCCGACGCAGTCAAGCTGGGTGACGAGTATACCTACAGTGTACTGGCACACGAGTTTCAGCATATGATCCACTGGTATCAGGACCGCAATGAAAGCACCTGGCTCAATGAAGGTTTTTCTGAATTGGCAGTGGCTCTGAATGGATTCAGTCCGGGCGGTTTTGATATGCTCTACCTGGCAGATCCTGATATCCAACTGAACACCTGGCCGATCGACAGCAATGCGACGGCGGCGCATTATGGATCTTCTTACCTTTTTGTGCAATACTTCCTGGATCAATTTGGGAAGGAAGCCACACAGGCATTAGTGACCGAAAACACCAATGGGTTAAAATCCATCGATGCGGTCATGAGCCAGTTGGGTTTTAAAACCGCCGATGACTCACGGTATATAACCGCTGAAGATATCTTTATCAACTGGTCAATTGCCAATCTGATTAATGATGACAAGGTAGATCAAGGGCAATATGCCTATGATGAATACAAACCGATCACTCCCGGGTTTGGGCTGCTCTATGATCAGGTCAATTGCACCTCGACCGAATGGGCAGAGAGAGATGTGCGCCAGTTCGGCGTTGATTACATCAGCCTGGGCTGTGATACTGCCACCACTCTGGTTTTTGAGGGAGTAGGCGAGGTTGGTTTGCTGCCAGCAGAAGCCTATGATGGTGATATGGCTTTCTGGTCGAACAAAGGTTCCGAATCGGATATGCGCCTGACCCGCTCTTTTGACCTCTCGCAGGTGAGTGGTGAAGTCACACTGGATTACTGGGTGTGGTTCGATCTGGAAGAATCTTATGATTATGTGTACGTATTGGCCTCAGCGGATGGCGAGAACTGGGCGTTTGTCGAAACTGCCCATGGCACCGATGAGAACCCGGTGGGTTCCAATTATGGCTGGGGTTATAACGGCAGCAGCGGCGGCTGGCAGGTTGAATCCATCGATCTCAGCGATTATGCCGGTGGTGAGGTTTGGGTCAGTTTCCAATACATCACTGATGCTGCCTTGAATGGTGAAGGGTTGCTGCTGGATGAAATGAAAATCGAAGCAATTGGGTATTCTGCCGATTTTGAAGAGGACAACGGCGGTTGGACAGCAGAAGGCTTTGTGCGCGTCGGCAACCGTCTTGCGCAAAGCTTTGCCCTGTCATTGGTGAAAACCCGCCAAAATAACATATCGGTGGATACATACATGTTTTATGGCGGCGAAAGCCTTACCATTGATCTCAGCGATATCACCCAGTGGGATCGCATTACTGCTGTGGTGAGCGGAACAACGCGTTATACCACCCAACCAGCCAATTACCGGTTAACATTAGCCCCATAGGAGCCAAACTATGCGTCAGAACAATAAAACATTGCTGATCATCTTAATAATTGCGGGTGTTTTGGCCATTATTTGCTGCCTGGCAGTGTTCATTATCGGCGTACTTGGTGTTGTGAATTTTTCAACCCTGACTACCATCGACAACAGTTCGGTGGGGGTTACACAAGAACCAGTTGCGATTGAGATGGAAGAATATGACCCCAAACCTCTGAACGAGGCTATTGAGGGTTCAGTCGATGAAAATACAGCGCCAGAAATCATTGCGGCTGATGAGTCACTTCAGCAGGCTTATGAAACCCTTTACACCCTGGAAAACACCCTGATTCCATTGGCCGATCCGCGTGATCTGGCGCAACGTTTACAGATGGTTAATGACATCCCTGAAACCGTAGATGCGCCCTCTGTTGAATATGAAGTGGGTGATGTGAAAACTTTCTGGCTGACCAATATGGACAGTACCCAGAACTTTGAACAAGAAACGCGGTTGGCTTACAAAACCGACCATGCCTATTTCTGGATCGACACCAGGGTGAATTACAATGAGGCGCATTTGTCTGCGTTGGCTGATGCATTTGAGAACCAGATCTATCCGACCAACCGTGCCTTTTTCGGTAGTGAGTGGAGCCCGGGGATCGACAATGATGTGCGGCTCTATATCGTATACGCGCGCGGTTTGGGTTCTTCGGTGGCGGGTTATTTTTCCTCGATCGATTCGGTGCATCCGCTGGCAAACCCTTATTCAAACGCGCATGAAACTTTCATGTTGAATGCGGATGCGATTCGTCTGAATGACACCTTTACCTATGGGGTGTTGGCACGCGAATTTCAACACATGATCCATTGGTATCAGGACATGAATGAATCTACCTGGTTGAATGAAGGATTTTCTGAGTTGGCGACTTTGTTGAACGGTTACTACACGGGCGGTTTCGACCGCCTGTACTTAATGAACACAGACATCCAGCTGAATGATTGGCCCAATGACCAGCGTGCAACCACCCCGCATTATGGGGCATCCTTCCTGTTCATCACCTACTTTCTGGATCGGTTTGGTGACGAAGCTACTCAGGCACTGGTGGCGCATCCACAGAATGGGATGGCGAGCATTGACCTGGTGTTGGCAGATATGGATGCGAGAGATGGTATCAACGATGAACTGATCGGCGCGGATGATCTTTTCAGAGATTGGGCGGTGACCAATTTGTTGAATGACCCCGCCGTGATGGATGGCAGGTATGCGTATGCCAGCCTGCCCAACCTCAGTGCGGCTGCGATGACGGACTATATCGTGGACTGTGACCAGGTAATGATCGATGAAGCGGTGTCGCAGTATGGGGTCGATTCTTACCAATTGCAGTGCCCTGGTGGCAATGTGACTGTTTCCTTCGAGGGACAATCGCTGGTGAGTTTGCTGCCGGTCTCTGCCTATTCGGGCGATTATGCTTTTTGGAGCAACAAAGGCGATCATTCTGATATGCGCCTTACGCGGGAATTTGACCTGACCGGACTTGCTGAAACAGACGATGTGACGTTGTCTTACCGGTTATGGTATGACATTGAAACCGATTACGATTATGTTTACCTGCTGGTTTCGGAGGACGGTGAGGATTGGCAATTCATCGAAACACCCAACGGCACGGACGCTGACCCGGTGGGGAATAATTACGGCTGGGGTTACAATGATGTCAGCGGTGGATGGATTGAAGAATCAATTGACTTGTCCAATTATGCAGGCCAGTCGATATGGCTGCGTTTTGAGTATGTGACTGATGCGGCGGTTAATGGAGAAGGTTTGCTCTTGGATGATGTCTCCTTCCCCGCGATCAATTACTTCAGTGATTTTGAGGAAGATGAAGGCGGGTGGCTGTCGGAAGGCTTTGTGCGGGTCGGTAATTTCCTCCCGCAGGCCTACCTGGTGAGTACCATTGAAGTGATGAAAGATGGCACCATCCAGGTCAGCGACTGGGACATGGGAGAAGAAAACCAGGCCAGTCGGGTGTACGACTTTGACAATGAGATTGATTCGGTTGTTTTTGTGGTCAGCGGCTCCGCCCGTTTTACAAGGATGAAGGCGCAGTATCTTTTGCAGATTGATTGAGGTTTGTTAAATGAAAACAAGGCAGATGTTGCTTACCTGCCTTGTTGTTTGTGTTCTGTTATTGGTTGGATTCTAATTTGATATTTTTTCCCAGGCGAAGGTTTTCCAGTTCCGCTTTTAACTCTTCCTGGCGTTGCATGGATGCTTGTTTCACATCCTCAATGATGATTTGTGTACGATCGCCGATCTCTTTGCGCAAGTTATCGCCAGAGAGGGGGGTCAGCAACAACACAGCCAATCCCGCTATTGCACTACCGATCAATGTACCGAGAATAAAGTAGCCTGCATTTTTCATGGGTTATCTCCTTTTATACTTCT
>DSBE01000031.1 GCA_011053085.1 Chloroflexota bacterium | reverse complement strand
CTTCAAAGATTGGGAGAGATTTGCTGATTACGGCTTCAACAAATCGCATGCCGCAGATTATGCCCTGGTGGCGCTGACCACTGCCTACCTCAAATGCCATTACACGGTGGAATATATGACTGCACTGCTGTCAGTGTATCAACATAACACTGATAAGGTCGCCTACTATGTGGCAGATTGCCGCGATCAGGGCATTGAGGTTTTGCCGCCGACTGTCAACCAGAGCTGCTGGGACTTCACCATCGAAGAAGCAGCCAATGGCAACCAGGTGATACGGTATGGCCTGGGCGCCATTAAGAATGTGGGGCATGGCCCGGCGGCTTTGATCGTGGCAGCGCGCGAAGAAAAAGGGCGTTTCTCTGATATCAGCGATTTTGCACGGCGCGTAGATTTGCGGGCGGTCGGCAAACGCGCATTGGAATCCTTGATCAGGGTCGGCGCATTGGACGAGTTCGGTCCACGGCGGGCGTTGTTGGAGGCGATCGACCACATTGTTTCGATCAGCACCAGCCACAACGATGCTGCGCGCAACGGCCAGCTGAGCTTCTTCGGTATGACCGATGCCTTTGAAGAAAAGGTGGTGCTGCCGGTGGCGACAGAGATGAATCAGCGTGAGGTTCTCAATTGGGAGCGCGAATTGCTGGGTTTATTCATCTCTGCCCATCCGTTGGATGCTTACCTGAGCAGCCTTCAGCAAGTGATCTCGCATCAATCCACCGATTTGGTCACAGCCAAAGACGGTCGCAGTGTGGTGGTGGCAGGATTGGTTTCCAGGTTACAGCCCTATGTAACCAAAAAAGGCGACCCGATGGCATTTGTGACCCTGGAGGATCTGCAGGGGACCATGGAATTGGTGGTGTTCCCCCGCGTGTGGGAGCAGCATCGAGAACTACTTGGCAGTGATAAAGTGTTGATCGTTTCCGGTAAGTTGGATCGTAAAGACGATGATACCCCCAAAATCCTGGCGGACAATGTTGAGGAAGCACATCTGACAGCAGTTTCAGATAATGGTGCGGGGAGATATCCAGTAAAAAAAATGCGAAAACATGAGATCGCGGATAAATACCTGACGGATGACGATCCTTTTGCCATTCAAGAATATCTGGATGGCAACGGGTATCATGAAGACAGTAATACCACTGGCTTTCAAATGGATGAGAGTGAGTTTGGATTGTCTGGCGCTGGCACCATCAATGACTTACCATTGACGGAGATTGATGGTGAACAACCTGATAGCCCCACTGTTGAAGCAGAAGAGGTTCAAGTAATCGATCCTCCGCCTGCACAACAATCTCAGCCTATCATGGCAAACAACCACCCTCCACAAAATGGCAACGGCAATGGCAATGGGAAAAGGCCGGAGGTATTGTACCGCGGCCACCTGCCATTGGACACCCTGCCAGAATTGCCGGATCGCAAGAAAAAGGAAGAGCAGCGAATGCAGAAGATATTCATCACCTTGCAAGCCACCGGCAATCCTGAGCATGATCGCCGGCGATTGCGCCGTATTCATGGTGAGATTCTGGCGTATCCCGGCAAGGATGCCTTTGCCTTCTACGTGATAGAAAAAGGGGTTCGCTATCTGATCGATTTTCCCAATGACACCACCGGATGGTGCCCTGAACTCCAGCAACGTCTGACCACCAGACTTGGTAAGGAAAATCTCGAAATCCGCTGGCTTGACGAATGTTAAAAACCCTTATAATGATATAAGGTAATTGTTAGCAAGCCAACAAGGAGTCAGTATGAATACTGTCTATAAGTTTCCTGATGGGTTTCTTTGGGGTACGGCGACGGCTGCCCACCAGGTGGAGGGCAATAACTACAACAGTGACGGCTGGTTGATGGAACACCTTACCCATTCGCTGTATCTCGAACCTTCGGGTGACGCGGTTGACCATTATCACCGCTACCAGGATGATATTCGCCTGCTGGCGGAGTTGGGTTTTAATAGTTATCGTTTTTCGATCGAATGGGCGCGGGTGGAACCAGAACGTGAATTTTTTTCCCAGGCGATTCTGGACCATTACAAGCGCATGTTAGAAGCCTGCCATCAGAACCAGTTGGTTCCCATGATGACCCTGCACCATTTCACCTCACCCCGCTGGTTGATTCACGAGGGAGGCTGGGGAAGTTTTGAAACCGCTGCGCGCTTTGGCGAATATGCCGGCCTGGTGATGCGCGAACTGGGCGATCTTGCCGGGGCGGTATGCACGATCAATGAGGTCAATATCCCCACCATGGCGCGCATGCTTTGGATGCGGCATATGGATGAGGAGGGAGATAATGACGAGGATGGCGATAGTTTTTATCGCATGGCGCTGGCAGAGGCCGCAACCAGATTCCGCGTGCCAATCGAAAAGTTAAAGCCATTCATGCTGGCAACAAGTGAACATGACCGCGAGGTGATGCTGAATGCGCATCAACAAGCAGCGCTGGCATGCAAGGCCGAACACCCTGATGTACCTGTTGGCATGACGCTGGCGATGGCGGACATGCAGGCGGAGCCGGGTGGTGAACTGATACGTGATGAATACCGCCATGAGTTGCAGGATATTTTTCTGGATGCGGCCCGAGAGGGCGGAGATGACTTCATCGGGGTGCAGACCTATACCCGTGAGCGCTACGGGCCCGAAGGGTTGCTGCCGGTCAGAGAAGGCGCCCCGGTGACACAGATGGGGTATGAGAACTATCCCAAAGCGCTGGAAGGCACCATCCGCTATGCGGCTGCCAAGAGCGGTTTGCCGGTGTATGTCACCGAAAATGGCATCGGCACATCCCTGGATTCTGAAAGGCTGGCTTATTATCGCACCGCCCTGCAAGGTGTGGTTGCCTGTATGCGCGACGGTATAGATGTGCGCGGTTATTACGCCTGGTCTGCCTTCGATAATTTTGAGTGGAATTCAGGGTATGAAAAGACCTTTGGCATCATCAGCGTTGACCGAGAAACCCAAAAACGCAAGGTGAAGACCAGCGGATTCTGGCTGGGGGATGTTGCCAAAGCCAACCAGTATCCGATTGATTGAGGTATGAAAAAACGGCTGCTCTTACGAAGAACAGCCGTTTTGTTTGTGCGGCTTTTTATTCTTTTTTGGGGAGGATGGTTACTTTGCGTGATTCACCCTCGCCAACACTTTCCGTATAGACTTTCTTATGCTCGCGCAAGGCCAGGTGTACGATACGTCGTTCATGGGCTGACATGGGCTCTAACATCTGGCGGCGGCCAGATTTCACACATTGCTCAGCCATGCGCAGCGCAAGCTGGCGGATCTGCTGGGTGCGGCGGTTGCGGTATCCCTGCACGTCGATCATAAAGGGCACCATGCGTCCCAATTGTTTGTTGATGATCAGGGAGGCGATGTATTGCAGGGCGTTCAAGGTTTCTGACCTGCGGCCGATCAGGATGCTGAGGTCTTTGCCTTCGACATCGACCCACAGCAATTTCTCGTCCAACTCATCCTCAGGCTCAACAAAATGAGCGCTGACTTCTGCCTGTACACGCATTTTTTCCAGTAATTCTGTCACTACCTCAATGGCGGTTTGGATGACCTGTTCATCTTCCGATGTGTTTTCATCATTCGCGACGCTTTTTTGCGAGGCTGGTTGTTCTGCCTTAACCGGTTGACGGGGTTCGTCAACAGACGTGGTTTTGGCTGCTTGTTTGGCGGCTGGCGCGGCGGCAGGGGCCGGTTGAGACGGTTTTGATTCCACCAGTTTCTCGGCTGGTTTCTCAGTTTGTGCTGACGGCGGCTCATAGCCCTGCTTCTTGATGCGCACCAACGCATCACGTCCGCCGAACCCCAAAATCTTGGGGCGCGGATGCTCTAAGATCTCTACGTCCACCTGGGTGCGGGTTAAGCCTAAGGCGGCTAACCCCTGGTCAATGGCATCTTCAACGTTCGCAGCGGTGATATCAACATAAAATTTTTGCTCAGTCATAAGAGTGCTTCTCCCTGGTATTATTTCTTCGATTTTTCAGCTGTGTCAGTTCTTTTTTTCCAGAACATGATATTTTCCCAATGCACGTTGCCCATAATGGCATATTGGGCGATACCGGCGATGTTTGAGATCACGAAATACAGCGCCAGCCCTGAGGCAAGTGTGTAGGCAAGATACCCCATCAAAAGGGGCATGTAAATGGACATCATTTTGCTCATCTGTGCGCTCTGGTCGGGGGCACCGCTGGCAGATGGCTGGCTGGCGGGTGGCGTCATCAGGCGTGATTGCAAATAAGAGGTACCTGCCACCACGACCGCCATGATCGGAATGGCAAACGGCAGGAAATTGACGTTAATCAAATCCGGCTGGCCAAGGTTCATCCACAAAAAGCGGCTGTTCAGCGGCAGCAAGTCGGTTTTGAACCAGAATGAGCCCGGGTATACCAGCCGGGTCAGTTCGAACATCTGCATGGGGGTCTGCGCCATGGTGCGGATGATACTCTGGTAGAGGCCCAGAATCAACGGAAATTGCATCAAAGTCGGCAGACAGGAACTGAAGGGGCTGATGCCTTTTTCTTGATAGAAACGCATTTGTTCTTGCGCCAGTTTTTCACGTTCACCTTTGTATTTTTCCTGGATCTTGATCCATTCGGGATCTGAGTTCATATCCTGCATGGCGCGCGAGCTTTTGATCTGCTTGGCGGTCAGTGGGTAAGTAACCAGACGGATTAGAATGGTGAACAGGATGATGGCGATGCCGAAGTTCTGCCCCAAATATTGATAGATCAATAACAAGACGTTAATGAAGGGTTGAATGATAAAAGTTTCCCACATATGTTTTTCCTCAATTCTCGGGGGTGAATGACCAGACTTCGTTGCCGTTCAGGTCATACGCGATAACCCACTTGTCGGCTGATTGGGTGACGGGAATAATGATGAGATCATCAACGATCACCGGCGTGCTGGTGAAGGAACCCGCACTGATGTTGGCAGAGCGTGTCCAAATTTTTGCGCCATCAAAATCGAGGGCGATAATGTCAAGGTTGTGCGTCACTACAATGAAGCCATCCTCATAGAATGCGGCGGAAGCGGTCACATTGCCGCCACTGGTGGCGGTCCACAACTGTGAACCGTTCTCAGTATCAAGCGCCAGAATGGTGCCGGAAGCGTTGATGACGAGGAGCAAACCATCTTTGACAGAGGGCGCTGACCAGACATAATCTTCCGCGTCGGCTCGCCAGCGGATGCTACCATCGCTGGTATTGAGGGCAATCACTTCCTGCCCAAGTGTGGCGATATAGAAGACGCCATTGTCAAGCGCGGGAGCGGCCGCCACTGCGCCGCCGACATTGGTAACCCACCGTTCGTTTCCGCTGTTGGCATCAAAAGCATACACATTGTGATCCATCGAGGGCGCATACACCGTGCTGCCATCAGTAACCGCGGATGCCCAGTTGATCTGGTTTGTTTCAATCTTATAGTTCAGATTGCCATTCATGTTGATAGCGTAGATGTTGAAATCGGCGGATGGCGCGATGATGGTGTCGCTGGCGAAAGCTGCCGAAGCGATGAATCGGTCACGGGCATCGGCAAAGATCCACGCCTCCCGGCCGTCCAGGGCATCAATGGCATGCACACTCTTTCTATAATCACCGGCAATGATCAGCCCGTCTGCCACGGTCGGTGCTGCATAAAAAGTGACATTGCGCGCAGGAGTTTCAGGGTAGCGCCAGACAAGCGTGCCGTTTTTGGTGGTCAGGGCAAACACATGCGGGCCAGCCGAAAGGTAGGCGATGCCGGCGTCTGGGTCCGCGGTGATACCCGGCCAGCTGGTGGCAGCCGCCAGGGCGTTGCCGGCACAGCTGCTCAGCAGCATAACTGCCAGCACTGCCAGGATAATGAGAATAAATGTTTTTTTTGTCATGAAAGTTTTCCTTTAGGGTATGGGATCAATCCCACCGGGGTTAAAAGGGTTGCAACGCAGGAGACGCCAAATCGCCTGCAGCCCTCCTTTGATTGCGCCGTGTCGGTAAATGGCCTGGTAAGCATAATGTGAGCAGGTTGGATAGAAGCGGCAGGTGTTTTGCGGCAATCCTGGTGATATTGCGATTTGATAGAAGCGGATGGGCGCCAGCAATAGCAGGCGCGGTAGATTGCGCAGGGTGATAGGTATATCACGCAGGCGCGGTTCTTCTGCATTGACATGCTCTGTCTCGTCTGAGAAAAGGCCGTCATCGCTGTCAGGATTGTATGCATGAGAATGGGAATGGCTACTCATTGGTATTTTCGAGAAGTCCAGCACGCTGTAGACTGGTTCGCACGGCAGTGTCAATTTGTTGAAAAGATGCGGTTACGATGGGTTGGCGGGCGATCAACAGAATGTCACAATGCTTGGGAAGCAATGGATAGACTTTCTGCATAATAGCCCGTAGCTGCCGTTTCACCTTGTTCCGGATGACCGCGCCCCCCAGGCGTTTTCCAGCAACAACACCCACCCGTGTGTATGGATAGGGGGGGATGGCTGGATCCTGGGGTTGTTGTGCATAAAGCAGAACGACATAGGGGTTGCGCTGAGTCTTTCCGTGTTGGCGAACACGCTGTATGTCTGCCGTGTGTCTGAGTCGAAGCGATCGCTTCACTTCGGGAACCTGCTTTCTGGCTCCTTTTTGGGGATAAACCTTCTCATGGAAGGGCTATCCTCAAAAAGAATGCGCATGCTCAAGGCATTGATTCTGATGAATCGGACACGACAATTCGACGATAGGTGTTACCAGCGCAGTCTTTTGTTGGCGTTGTTGGCTTTCACCGTCAATTGTTTGCGGCCCTTCAAGCGGCGCCGTTTCAATACCTGACGGCCATCGGCGGTGGACATGCGCTCGCGGAAACCATGCACACGCACGCGGCGTCGTTTTTTGGGTTGATACGTTCGTTTTGGCATTCTATACTCACCTCATATTCCAATAATAAACAAGTGCATCCAGCCGCACTCTACAGAGCGGCTAACTGGCAAATTATACCGTATCGTACCAATAACGTCAATTCAAACAGCAATCAAGATCACGCCGGGGGTGAATAACGCGGAGGTACAATATGGGCAGGGATAGGGTTCGTATAGCCCTGCGGCTGGGCATCACGAAATTCTTCCCAGGCTTTGACAATATGCTGTGGGTTCATAAAACATTCAATCGCAGCCAGTGCCATGGTTTTGGCGGCGAACATCATTCCTTTATGCCCGATGGAGTTATGGCCGGTGGCGGTGACTGCCCAGGAATGACCCGGTACACCACCCGCCCAGCAGGCCGTCCACAGCATGCAAACCGGCACTGTGCGTGAGAGGTCACCGACATCGGTGGAACCGCCTCCGACATGTCCCTCATCCAGCGCTGGAAAGATTTCTCCGATCAATGGCTGATCTGCCAGAGTCAACGCATGGGCTTTGATCTCAGGCGGAAGGCTGCTCTTTTCGAGGTATTGACGGGTATCTTGCGGGTCATGCCCCACCTGGCGGTTGATTTCCGCCGCGAATGCCAGTTCCTCCTCGGTGTAGGTGATCGGGCCAATCAGTTTCATTTGTTCATAATGTAAGTCGGCCAGGTATTTATTCGGCAGCGTGCTGGAGGTGGCGGATTCGAAGATTTCTTCGGCTCTGGTTTCTGTCATCATGGCTGCCCCCTGGGCGATCTTACGCACCCGATCGGTAACCTCAGCCAGGTTCTTGGGTTCAAGCGCGCGCACATAGTACCAAACTTCTGCTTCGTCCGGTACGATGTTGGGGGCTTTACCGCCGTTGGTGATAACATAGTGCAAGCGCACATCTTTGGTGACATGTTCGCGCAGATAGTTAACAGCCACATTCATCAATTCAACCGCATCCAGGGCAGAGCGTCCTTCGTGGGGGGAGCCGCCCGCGTGAGCGGTTTTGCCATGAAAGGCAAAACGAATGTGATTGACACCGATATCGCTGCCTTTGGAGGGGGCATTCATGCAGCCAGGATGGAAGTTAAAGGCCAGGTCGAGGTCATTGAATAATCCTGCGCGCTGCAGGAAGGTCTTGCCGGCACCGCCTTCTTCTGCCGGGCAGGCATAGTAGCGCACGGTTCCTGTTGTCCCGGTGGCTTGCAGCCATTCTTTCACAGCCACCGCTGCCGCCAGACAACCAACCCCCAACAGGTTGTGGCCGCAGCCGTGTCCGGGGGCGCCTTCCTGCACTGGTTCTTTTGTTGGTTGATCTTTCTGTGAAAGGCCGCCCAGGGCATCAAATTCACCAGCGAAACCGAAGATCGGCTTGCCCTCTCCCCATTCCGCCACAAAGGCGGTGTTCATACCAGCGATGTCTTTCTTAATGCGGAAACCTTGTTCTGCCAGGTAAGCGGCTTGCAGACCTGAGGCGAAAAATTCGCGATACCCCAATTCGGGGTTTTCCCAAATGGCGTCGGACATGTCCGTGAACTCTTTTTGATGCTGGTCCAGCCAGGTGATTACTGCTTGCTTCTCCATTTACTTCTCCTCTGTGTGTTGTGTGTGGCTTATTGAGATAGGTAAAGCACCATTTGCAATTCATCGAAAGAGAAGAAATCGTGCTTAGTATGACGGGCTTTTCCGCTGGGCTGCATACCCTGTTTTTCATAAAACCGAATGGCAGTCGTATTGTCTTGCATGACCCAGACGATCAATTTTTGGGCATCCTGCCGGGCGATATCATCGAGCATGGCAGAGAACAATTGGGTGCCGCAGCCGCGGTTTCCCATTTCGGGGGAGATATACAGGCCGATTAACTCCCAGCGGCTGGCTTTTTCACCGCGGATGTAGGAGATATAACCAACCGGCATGGCTTTATTGACCGCTACGAGATTGTAACGATCGGAGTCTTTGATGACTTGCTGCCAGGTATCAAAAAAGTAATCGAGGGTCAGCTGATTGATGTTTTCCTCAGACACTTTGTCTTGATGGACAGACAGCCATGACTCACGATGGAAGCGGGCAACATAAGGGAGGTCGTCAACCACCAATGGTCGTACTTCTATACAGGTATCCATAGCTTCATTATAGCCCGAAATTTTCCGGTTTGTCTCAGGAATTTATAATTTTCTCATCGATCAAAGTTTGGGGCAGGTAGGGCTGGGTGCTGACATCAAAAGCACACTATAATAACGCAAGGAGGCATCAGACACTTTTATGGCATCACAACCACTGGTGGAAGCAATTCAACTGGCAAAAGAGGGGAAAAAGAAGGAAGCCCGCTTGCTTTTTATGGAGATCATCAAAAGAGATCCCCATGATGTGATGGCGTATTTATGGCTGGTGGATTTGGTGACACATCCGCGCGAGAAGATGGAGCTGTTAGAGCGGTGTTTGCTCTTCAATCCAGAAAGCATGATGGCGCGTGATGCGCTTGAGGTCGTGATGGAGCAGCAGGAACCCGAGCCGGATGATTACCAGATACCGCGCGCATCCATGGCGCAGTATCTGCAGGAAAAAGAACCCCAAAAGACTCGCTGGGGCAAACACATCCTGCGCCTGACGTTATGGACATTGTTCCTATTTGTGGCAGCCATTGCCATCTATACCGGCTTTATGCTGCTGCCCGGGCTTATGGCGGGCGAAGCAACTGACCAAACTGCGATCAGCGGTGATGTCATGGCGGCTACCTGGACCCCGCTGCCCACCGCAACGCCTACGATTACACCCACCCCGACCCCGGAATTGCCGTTACCGTTTGGTATGGCCACGCCGCCGCCGGCAGCCGTGATATCGGTCTGGGACATCCCTCAATTGACCGCTTTCTCCACCTGGGGTGAAGGCACGCCGTTATTGGTCGAAATGGTAGCCGAAGATACCCTGGTGGTGGTGACCACGCGCAGTGTGGATGGTTTTCGATTATCCAGCGGTGAGCGTTTTTTCCATTATGCGATAAAAAACCCTGTTCACCTGGCTGACATCTGCGCGGCTGAACAGTCTGTGATTTTGCAGACACTGGCGGGAAGCCTGTTGAAAGTGGATTTGTCGGATCAGTCAATCGAGGAGGCAGCTATCACAGGTATTGCCCCGTTGAAAAGGTTGGCAGTATCGCCGGATTGCAGACTGGTGGCAGGGGTAGATGCTGATGACCGCACTACCGTCTGGCAGTGGGGCGGCGGGGGTGTCCAGTTCCAATTGGGCAACCAATACAGCGATATCCGTTCGGCAGCCTTCAGCCCAGACAGCGAAACAGTGGTATTGGCGAATTCATGGGGATTGGCGTATTTGTTCAATGCCCGTTCAGGGGTGGAGGAAAGCAAACTCTTCGACCAGGACGGAAATATTGATGTATTGACTTTCTCCACTGATGGCAGGCACATGGCAATGGGGGGAACAAGTAAAAACGTTGTGATCTGGGATGTTTACGAGCAAAGTGTGATCCGCCGCTTGCCTGAAATGACGGCACCGGTGACAGCGCTGGCGTTTGCTGAAGATAGTGGTTACCTTGCACTGGGGTTGAACAATGGCGATATCTTTGTGTGGGATGAGACAGAACGCAGGATACTGGGGCAATATGCCCGGCATCATGCCGCGGTGGTATCACTGGTGTTTGCTGAAGATGGCGCCAGGCTGGTCAGTACTGCACAGGATGGCGCGGTGCTGCAGTGGCGTATCGATGAGAACCAGGGCAGCGATGGCTATCACTTTCCGACGGTCAACTCCATTTACACCGGCGCGGTCAGTCCAAACGGGCAGTTGCTGGCGATGGCAGGTGCTTACCCGATCATTGAAATCTATGATTTGGCTTCGCAGGCCAACGTTGCCAGCCTGCAGGGACATCTCAGCAGTGTGTTCTCGGTCAGCTTTTCACCGGATGGCAAACGGCTGCTGTCTGGCGGGTTCGATCGCAAAGTGCGCCTGTGGTCGATGGAGAACTATGAACTGATCGCGGTGTTGGGGGAGCATGGCGACCGCGTGCGCAGTGTGGCATTTTCTCATGACGGCACCCGTGCTGCCAGTGTGGCAGATGATGAGATGATCAAAGTGTGGGACCTGAACAACCGAACAGAGTTGTTTACATTGGCGGGCCACACCCAACCTGTGAGGAGCGTGGATTTCAGCGAAGACGATTCCGAGTTGATGACGGTTTCTCTGGATGGCAGCATCCGCACCTGGGATGTGCAAACCGGCCAGCAGCGTTCGGTGCAGGGCAGCGAGAACGAAATTGTGTATTATTCCGGGT
>DSBE01000153.1 GCA_011053085.1 Chloroflexota bacterium | reverse complement strand
GGTAACGAAGTAATAGGAACCAGCGCTCTGATCGGTTCTGAACACAAGGCCTGCATCCACATTGGTGGCGCCAGAAACGCGGATGATGTCCACCTGTGCGCCGAAATCGCCATAAACGTAACGATCGGGGAAGACCTCATAGGTCATCACACCGCGCTTGGCAGCGATTTCCCACCACAAGAACTCACCATCAGTATAACTGACCTGTTTGCGGTAGTCATCGTCAGTCTCTCCCTCAACCCAGCCCTGGCTGTTATCATTGAACTGATCACAAAACACCGGGGTCAAACCCTCCAACAGGTAGGGAGAAATTTGAGAATAGCAAAGAACCAGCGGGTTGGAAGTGTCGCTGACCGGTGTCCAGGTAGGTTCAGGGGTCGCAGTCGGGGCTACAGTCGGTGTGAGGGTAGGTGGTGGTGTTTCGGTGGCAGTCGGTTCACGGGTGAATGTCGGCCGCAAAGTGGCGGTCGGACGGGGGGTAACGGTCGGTGCCAGCAGAAAATCAAGCGCGCCAAAGATAACCAGCGCACCACAGGCTAACATACCCAGCAAAGCTCCACCAATGATCACCCACACCCACCACGCCATGCGTTTTTTCTTCACTGGCGGTGAGTATGCCGGCATACGGACTTCCTGCGGCGGAAGCGGATCAGCCCTATAACCTGTGTTTGCTTTTGGGTAAACGGGCGGAGGGGCGGGTTGAAAATCAGGTTGGGTTGGCGCCACCGTACGGGGTCTGGGACGCATCACAGTTGCTGATTCCAGGCTGGTCGCCGTGGGTTGTTCATCCGCCAACTTCTGCAAAGCAGCCGCGAACTGGCCCATATCCTGGTAGCGGTCATCTGGTCGTTTCTGCAAGGCTTTTTGCAGCACCGCCACCACATTCGCGGGTAGTGTCGGCACATACAAACGCGGGTCGGGCAGCGGTTCGGTGGCTTGTTTCCAAACCACCGCCATGGGTGTATCGGCGCGGAAAGGTTTGCGGCCGGTGACCATCTCGTAGAACACCACCCCCAGCGAATACACATCAGCACGGTGATCAACAGCAGCGCCTTGCCCCTGTTCCGGCGCCATATACTCAGGCGTGCCAATGCCGACCCCCAGTTGGGTCAAAGCAGGCTCATTAACCTCCAGCACTTTGGCGATACCAAAGTCCGAGAGCATGGGCTGCCCGCTTTTACGGATGAGAATGTTGGCTGGTTTTACATCCCGATGGATGATATTTTGCTTGTGGGCGAATTCCAACGCCTGTGCCACTGGCGCCAGCAAATTGGCGGCATAATGAACCGCATGCGGGGTACCCATCTGACTTTTGAGGGTGCCGCCCTCAATGAACTCCATCACCAGATAAGGTGTGCCGTTTTGTTCGCCGTAGTCATGCACCTGAACTATGTTAGAGTGGGCAAGTTTCGCCAGCGATTTGGCCTCACGCTCAAACCGCTGCAGATACTGCTGCGAAGTTTGCTGGTTGGCTGTGATCACCTTCAGCGCGACATATCGCTCCAGACGCGTATCGTAGGCCTTATAAACTGTCGCCATGCCCCCTTCGCCCAATTGTGAAACAATCTCATAACGGTCGATGCGTGAACCGATTAAACTTGTCATTGAATGCGCTCTCCCATGTATTCACCGTAGTATAGTATCTACAACAACGACATGCCCTGTAGTTATTGTAACGAAAAATAGCCTCGCTGCATACTCCTTTTCAGTAAACAAATCACCCACTCGTTTCCGAATGGGTGATTTTGTGGTGGTAGGGGATCGAAGTTTACATCTTGCGCATGGATTGTGATGTAAGGTTGTCAGCCTCGTTTCCCAGGGTGTTCAACTGATGATAGGTTGGCTCTGCGCTTTGGAAGCGGCGATTAGGACGGTAGACGGCATTCTCACGTGGCATGGCGGCACTGACCGGCGGATGGGCGGTGGCGGCATTGATGCGAACCGGTTCTTCCCGGCTGGAGCGTTTTTCCTGTGCCATCGGTGCAGAGAAACGGGCAGGGGAAGAATTGCTGCGTGGTTGCGCCTGGCGTGCGGCACTGACTGGCTGGCGAGAACTGCGCAAGCTTCTGCTGCGATTCGCCATCCTGGGCTGCTGCCCCCACAACATCTGCTCACCCAGGCTGCCGATGGTGCCGATCACCAGCACGCGAATGACCCACACCAGAATGGCAACGAACAAAGGCACCACCTGCAGGATTTTGCTGCTGTCAATAATCACCGCACTCTGAATAGAATGGTTAGAGATCGCCATCGACACCCCCCACCAGGTGAGTGAAGCGTTCATGGTGGCAGCCAAAAGCCAGGCGCCAAACAAAAACCAGATCTCTCGCGGTTCATCACGCCCCTGCTCTGGTGAGAACATGCGTGAGATGCCGGCGAAGTCAATGGCACAGAAAGCCAGTGACAGCAAGGTTGCCCAGCGGATGCCGAGGGTCTTCAGGTCACCCAGCAGGTCCTGCAGGGCAAAATGGGTGGTAGAAAAGTTGAACACCTCAAACAGGATCAAAGCCCCGACGATCAACACGCCCAAAAAAAGCGAACGCCGGTCTGAAGAATTGCGAAGACGATTGAAATTGATTTGGTTCAGGCTCATGGGATACCTCCGTGTACTATATGTCAATAATAGAACAATTGTTCTATTAAGTCAATAACCCTCTTCACCTGTCGTTTTATGCAATCATCGCCCGACAGAAAACCTCAAAACAAGGTAAAATCGTACCCAGACAACGCACAGACCTAACACACAAGGAGTGTTTTCATGCCCATTTTCTATTACATCCTCGCAAGCATCGCCGTGCTTTTGCTGGCCATCGTCATCATCGCGCTGGTGCGTGCTTTTTCTTTCGGCAGCCAAAAGAAGGCATCCGCTGTAAAAGCAGAGCCAGTGCAGGTTTCTTTTAACAAAGACTCCCTCGCTGCCCACCTTGCCAACGCCATCCAGTGCGCCACAGTGTCAGACCTCGAACGTGAAAAAATCGACCTGGCTGCCTTTGACCAGTTGCACAAGACCCTGCAAGAAGACTTTCCCCTGATTGAGGCCAACCTGGAGAAAACTGTCCTGGCTGGACACAACCTCATTTACCGCTGGCAAGGAACCAACCAGGAACTGGATCCAATCCTGTTCATGGCCCATCAGGACGTGGTCCCGGCCGACCCCGCCAGCCTCGACCAATGGACCCAGCCACCCTTCAGCGGCGCCATCGTTGACGGCAAAATCTGGGGCCGCGGTACGCTGGATGTCAAAGGCCAGATGGTCGCTGCCATGGAAGCTGTTGAGGGTCTCATCAACGCCGGCTATCAGCCTGAACGCACGGTCTATCTGGCGTTCGGACAGGATGAAGAGATCGGCGGCACACAGGGACAGAAATTGATTACAGAACACTTCAAAGCGCAGAACATCCACTTCGCTGCTGTCATGGATGAAGGCGGCGCTGTGTTAGAAAGCCAGATCCCCGGCGTGAAAGTACCGGTTGCACTGGTTGGCAATTGCGAAAAAGGCTACCTCACCCTGGAGATCAAAGCCAGCGGCAGCGGCGGACACAGTTCTATGCCCCCCGCCGTGACCACCATCGGCCGCCTGGCGCGCGGCATTGCCTATCTGGAGAATAACCCCATTCCCGGTATCCCTCACCGCGTTCAGCCCATGTTTGAAACCATGGGCAAACACACCCCCTTTCTCATGCGGCTTGCCTTCGCCAACATGTGGCTGTTCAATGGCTATCTGAAAAAGCGCTTCGAGTCCGCTCCCCGCATGGCAGCCATGATCCGTACCACCACTGCCGTCACCATCATCAATGGCGGCGTAAAGGACAATGTACTGCCTTCCGAAGCCTCCGCCTTCGTCAACTTCCGCCTGTCACCCGGCGACACCATCGAAAGCGTGATCGAATTCGTCAAATACCTGGTAAAACCCTTTGATCTGGAAGTGAAGATCAGCGGTGAACATCCATGGGAAGCTTCCGGCGTATCTGACCCGAATTCGCCCGCCTTCGACCACCTCGTTGCCTGCATCAAAGACACCTTCGGCGATGTCGCCGTTGCCCCCTACACGGTCATGGGCGCTACTGATGCCCGCTACTACAATGAACTGAGCGAAAATGTCTTCCGCTTCTCCCCCATCAAGATGGAAGGCGACCAACTCGGTTCTGTACATAATATCAATGAATACATCACCGTTGATCAATTTCATCAGGCAGTAGCCTTCATGAGCGCCATGCTGCAGCGCTGGGCGCAAGCCCGCTGGGTGGAATAAAGACCTCGCAACAAAAACTCACCGCCCCACTGAAAAAAGTGGGGCGCTTTTTATTTACCCTTGAAGCTGCGCAATGGTCAAAAACAAAATAAACGTTACGGCTGTCGGTCAAGATACTGGAAATGCGCCAGCAGGGTGTTGTATATGTAATTTTCCCACAGGTTCATTGTATCGATTTTGCGATAATCATGGGTGGAGAAGGTCTGCAGCACCATGCGTTCTTCCAGGCATTCTGTGATCAAGCCGTAATAAATGGAGTGGCGTGTGTTCAATCCGCCGATAATGGCGGCATGCCCCAACGGCAGCACCGACATCTGGTCGCCCACATCCCCCTCCCAGAAAAAGGTCGGGATCAGGGGCATATTGACCTTGCGCGGGCGGTTAAACAGGCGGTGGTTGTTATCTGCCACATCCACCACCACAAATTGATAAGCTTCGTGGCTTTCGTCACGGAACCAGTTGTTATGCACCTTTACCCCACAATCATCCAGCAGCGGTTTGATCGAGCCGCCGCTGACCTCGTCCAGGTACCATGCCTCTACAATGATGGCAGTGCCGTTTTGGGCATATTCATGCAAGGTTTCCCAGATCGCCAGACGCGCGTCGGTGCGTTTTTCTGTTGCCACGATGATCAAATCCCACTCTTCGCCGGCTTCCAAAGCTTCGACAAAGAATCCAGTGGCATCGTGATAGTTGTAAACGTTGTCCGTGTTCATGCCCATGCGAGCGATGATGGCGTCAAGGCGGGGCACCAGCACCGGATGCCCGACGATATCTTCGAGGATCAACACGCGCGCGTTATAAATGCGCTGCTCCATCTCGGCAGAGATACGCGGTGTGGGAGTAGGCTGCGGCGGGCGCGGGGTGTTGGTTGGCCCGATAGTCGCTGTTGGGAAATAGGTCGGGGTATAGGTTGGCACGATCACCGGCGTTTCTGTGGGCGCTTCTGCCTCCGGCGTTGCGGTTGCCTGTTCTTCCTCATCACCCACATCAGCCATTGTCGGCTGCAGCGTCTCTGTCGGCGCTATTTGCGCCTCATAGGTACGGGTCAGGAAGATCTGTTTAACCGGCGCGGCAAACTCTGTCTGTCTGGCGTACAGGGCTGTCACGGTCTCTGTTTGCAGCAGTTGCGCCACACTCAATTCGACTGCACCCTGGCGCACACCTGAGAACAGGTTGCAAGCCGACAACAACAGCGCCAGGATGGCCAGGCTTATGAAAAATCCAATTTTGCGAGAGTTTCGGATTGGTTGGTTCATTTCTGACTTTATTCTACATGAAATCATGCCAAACCTGTACAAAGAAAATACCCTGTTCTTACCCCTTTCTAATATCATTGAAGTAGAAATATCCTTGATAATACGATAGTACCCGCGACTGACACAGCTATGCAACGCTTTGACCGTATCCTAATAACCGAAATAACCCTCAGGCGAACCCCTCATGATGACGACAAAGCACATTGACCAATTCAAAATTAACGTCTATGACCTGTATCAATTAATGCGCCAGCCAAAACCTTTCACTTTCGTGGATGTGCGCATGCCTGATCTGTTTAACAGCAATGATTACAACCAGGATGACGGTTACCAGCTTGTACATATCCCTTATATCGAATTCGAGGACGACCTGCCCGCCGCCCTGGCCAAATTGCCAGCCGGAAAACTGGTTTTCATCTGCCGCAGCGGTAACAAAACCCGCATCGTCATGGATATCATCAAAGACTATCCGTTTGACATGGTGTGGCTGGACGGCGGATTGCGCGCCTGGCGTTCTTTTTACCAGACCACCTCTGTGTTCACCGATACAGCCGGCAGCATCCTGCAGGTGGCGCGCCCCGGCCGCGGCGATCTCAGTTACCTGATCGTCAGTCAAGGCGAAGCTGCCCTGATCGACCCCATGCGTGATACGCAGGAATATCTGGATCTGATCGATGCCCATAACGCCCGGCTGACCCATATCTTTGACACCCACAACCACGCCGACCGCATCAGCGGCGGACGTTTTTTGGCAGACATCAGCGGCGCACCCTATCACAAACACCCTTACGACGCCAAACACCTGGTCGACCGCCTGCCCATGCAGATAAGCTACCAACCTCTGTGGGACGGTGACATCTTCACCATCGGGGATTTTACCCTGCGTGCCATCTGGTTCCCCGGCCATACCCTCGGCATGACCAATTTCTTACTCACCACCCCGCAGCAAAAACAATTCTTGTTCAGCGGCGACGGTATCTTCATCCAATCCGTCGGACGGCCGGATTTGATGGGCAAGGGCGAGTCCTGGGCAGAAATCCTCTATGAGAGCCTGAACAAGCGGCTGAAACCGTTTGTAAATGATGACACCATCATCCTGCCCGCCCATTTCCAACTGTTCAGCGAGATCAACGCCGATGGACTGGTCGCCGCAACCCTGGGCGATTTGCGTCACAGCAATCCCATGCTGCGCCCCATGACCCAGGAAGAGTTCTCTGCTTACGTGCTCAAGGGGGCAGCCGAAGCGCCTGAAGAATACCTGGAAATCCTGCGCATTAACCATGCCTTACTGGAGGTATCTGAAGAGCGTGCTATGGAGCTGGAAGCCGGTAAAAATTTATGCTCGGCTACCATTTAAGAATATCGACGATTTAGTGATCCAACCCCTCGCGCCGCAGTTGCTGAATGGCGTTGTTGAGCGCCAGTAATCCTTCGCTGGCTGAACAGCGCAGAAAAATGTCGCTGATCGTGTCAGTGAATTCAGAGGCCTGGATATTGATCTCAATGATAGTGGCACGATTGCGTTTGGCCTCGATCGGCATGCCACAGGCTGGCATCACCTCGCCGGTGGTGCCAACCACCACCCATACATCAGCCACTTTGGTTTCATGGTAAGCATCATCATAAGCCTGCGCAGGAATACCTTCGCTGAAAAAAACAAAATCTGGTTTCAACACCGAACCGCATACCGGGCAGACCGGCGGAAACACGTTAAATACCTGCGGTGTAGCCTCTACACGTTCTCCGCAATCAAGACACACCAGAGACTGGTTACTGCCATGGAATTCGATCACCCGCTGTGAACCAGCAGCCTGGTGCAGATGGTCGATATTCTGGGTGATCACCCCGCCTGCCAACAGCCCTTCGCCTTCCCATTGCGCCAGCACTTTGTGGGCATCATTCGGTGCTGCCTGCGCGAACTGGTCGTAAAAAATCTCACGGATCACCCGCCAGGCATCTTCAGGATGGCGCAGAAAGTAACGCAATTCCAAAAAGGAAGGGTCATATTTCATCCACAAACCGCCCGGCCCACGGAATGGCGGGATACCGCTCTCCACCGAGATGCCCGCGCCGGTAAATGCCACCGCCCTTCGGGCCTGCAGCAGTTTGAACGCCGCCACTTCCACCAACTGTGGGTTTATCATTCGTCAGCCGCCTGTTCGTCCGCCAGTAATGTCACTCCGCGCCGAAAACCCTGTGCGATAAACGCGCGTTGTTCACGCGGCATACTGCGATAAAGAGAACGGAAGAACCGCAGCCGTTCTTCTGCATAGAAATTAATCGCTATTTCATAGAGAAAATGGGCGGTCTCAGGCAAAGAACGCTGTGAAAGCGCTGCCACAAGTCGCTGCAAAAATGGCCGCAAGTTTGCATCTGCATCCGCCAAAGGTTTTTCCAGCAGGCGGAAAACAGTTGGCAGATGAGCATCATCACCGGCTTCCACCACACTCAACAGCGCATAAAGCCCGCGGGCGCAGGTGTCAGCCTGTCCCAACCAGCCAGCGATCATGTCTGTCCAGACATCAAAGCGCTCTTCTCGCAGCCGGCGCGCCCCTCGTTCGAACAAAAGCAATTGATGTTCTGCAGCAGGTGCATGTGCCAGCATACCGTTGATGGCTTCGATCAACAGCGATACATCAAACAAAGGCGCCTGTCCCAGCACCAGCGCAGCCACCCATTTGGTTTCAAAATAGGCATCCTGCCAGCATTCCTGCGCCAGCAACAATGCCGGACGTGGACGCTCTTGCGCCAGTGCCGAAAATGGGATTTGGATCTCCTCTAACATAACGCCAGGCAGGTGATAGGCTGGCTCCGGCAGGGCTTTCACCTCACGGCTATAACGATAACCAGGCTGCTCATAACGTTCGAACAGCGCCGTTAACTGCGCATGAAACTCCTTCGGCAAGGAAAATGCCAAAAGCAATTGGTTCAGTTGCTGCTGGAATTGCTTTAATTGGAAGGATGGCACAGCCCACCTGCCTTTCCTGCCCTGTCACACCGCTCAATAGGCGCGTGCAAAGTACACCTTGCGGCGGGCGGGCCTGCCGCAATGAATACAGACACCCTCCCCCTGCGGTTGATCCAGCGGGATGCAGCGCGTGGTGGCTTTGGTATCTTGCTTGATGGCTTCCTCACAAGCTGCATCTTCGCACCACCAGCTGAACGCCCAGCCATCCTCGACCGACTGCTGGAATTCCGCATAATCCTGCGGGTCAAAGATATGCGCATCACGGAAAGCGACCGCTTTGTCATACATCGCCTGTTGAATCTCCTCCAACAGGTCACCTGTCCACTGCACAACATTTTCCTGCGGCATGACCTTCTTGCCGGGTTTGCCGGGCATATCGCGCCGCGCGGTCATCACTGTGCCACTTTCTACATCACGCGGGCCGATCTCGAAGCGCAGCGGTACGCCACGCAGTTCCCATTCATTGAATTTGAACCCCGGGCTGACATTGTCACGGTCATCCACCTTGACACGAATGCCGGCCGCCTTCAGTTCCGCAAACAGCCTGTTAACGGCCTCCATCACCTGCGCACGATCCTCTTCTTTGCGCAGAATCGGCACGATCACCACCTGGGTGGGTGCTAATCGCGGCGGCAGCACCAATCCCTGGTCATCGCCATGTGTCATGATAATAGCGCCGATAAAGCGTGTGGAAAGACCCCATGAGGTCGTCCAGCAATACTGCAGGGTGTTGTTCTCATCCACAAAGTCGATTTCAAACGCCTTGGCAAAGTTTTGTCCCAGGTTATGCGAGGTGCCAGCCTGCAGGGCTTTGGTGTCCCCCATCATGGCTTCGATCGAATAGGAGCGCACCGCTCCGGCAAACTTCTCGCTGTCGCTTTTCAAACCCGGAATAACGGGCACTGCTGCCATATCACGGGCAAAGGTGGTGTACACATCCAGAATTTTCAAGGTCTCTTCTTCCGCTTCCTCCGCGGTAGCATGGGCTGTATGGCCCTCCTGCCAGAAGAATTCCATCGTGCGCAGGAACAGGCGCGTGCGCATCTCCCAGCGCACCACATTCGCCCACTGGTTAATCAACACCGGCAAGTCGCGGTAGGATTCGATCCATTTGGCATACATGTAGCCAATCACGGTCTCTGAAGTAGGGCGCACCACCAGTGGTTCTTCCAGTTCCTGCCCGCCGCCGATGGTCACCACCGCCAGTTCCGGCGAGAAACCTTCCACATGTTCCTTCTCTTTTTCAAAGAAGGACATGGGGATAAACAGCGGGAATTTGGCATTCACATGCCCGGTTTCTTTGAAGCGCGCATCCAAATCCGCCTGGATATTCTCCCACAGAGCGGTGCCATATGGGCGCACAACCATACAACCGCGTACCGGCGCATAATCAGCCAGTTCCGAACGTAAGATCACCTGGTTGTACCACTCTGAATAGTTTTCACTCTGTTTGGTTAATTTCATGTCTGCCATAGCATTCTCCCAAGGTTTATGTCAGGGTTGATTATACTAAAGAAATTCCCTCTCTCTTCTGCCTCAGCACCCTTATCGCCCCCATGTAACGCAGGTTTCGTCGAATTCACACAATTGTATGGTCGTACAATATACTCCCGCGACATACCGCGTTGTATAATGGGGTTATCAATGGATGGTGGGTGATTTCCATTGATGGGGTTTTCCATAGGGAAAGAAAAACAAGATGGATAATTTCATGGACTTGCTCCCAAATCTTCTGTTTATTGGCTGTTTCACCATGTTATGCGGCGTAGCTCCGCTTCTGATTGCAACCATCATCTTCCTCTCCTCCCGCAAACGAGGTTCGCTCAGGGACACGCTCCACATTGTGCCCCTGATAAAGGTCGCCCAGGTCCAGCCGGGAATAGAATGGGTCAAGGTGTATGGCCGCATCAACCGTATGGCAGATAGCAGCGATGGCGGCGATGCGCCGCCCTATGCCCTGCTCCGGCTAAGGATAGAAAAATGGCAGGGCGGTGATGCTGATCAGCGCCCCGGCTGGCGCCCCTTCCTTGACCAGATAAAAACAACTCCCTTTCTGCTGGCGGATGAGACCGGTCAGGTGTGGGTGAATCCGCAGAATGTTGACAAGAACCTGCTGGGCAGCAGCCGCCAGCCTGACCAGGCGCAACTAACCAGCGCCGTCCAGCAATTGAAAATCGATCCCTCACTCTTTCAACATGGGCAGTTCCGCTTTTTTCTGTGGGCCCTGGCCGTTGATGACCCTGTCACCGTAATGGGCAGCACCCAGGCCCATCAGGGTGAAACCTGGATCATGAAAGCCAAAGGCCAACCCATGGTACTCACCAGCCTACCCCCTGAACAGGTCCTTGGTGAGGTAGCCTCGCAATCTTCAAAAGCCAGGCTGTTCACCCTGCTGCTGGTGATTCCCGGCGGGTTGACACTGGTGGTTTCTTTCCTGTATCTGTTGTTTGTGGTGATCGACCAACTGCTATAGAGCCAGGCATGCCATTCACGTTACCAGATATTCTTTTAAAAGAAATGACTCGAGCACGCCGTGCCTCGAGTCATTTGCGCTACCTGTAATTACTACCAATAAACTTGCTACCAGTAATTATGTACCAATCACCATTTACATACCCAGTATACCGATGAAATCGTTTTCATACATCCTGCAAATGGCCAGTCTTTACTGGATAAATGTAGAGGTTGATGCCAAAAATACCATTATTCTTCAATAGCAACATAGATGCGTTTGTTGATCCTGCCCTTGCT
>DSBE01000336.1 GCA_011053085.1 Chloroflexota bacterium | reverse complement strand
AGACGTTGGCGGCGCTGTGAGCAAGGTGCAGGGTGCGTTCAACGAGGTGGAGAAGCCTGTCAAGGGCAGCCGGATTCTGGTGCTGGGCGTGGCCTATATTAGCGATATGCGGGAATCACTCGCGGCTGCACTACCAGCCACGCCATCCGGCGGACGTGCTGGCGACCTGGGCCGACATCGGTAAGGCGGAGCGGTTGCTGGGCTGGCGGCCGCAGACGACGTATCGTGAGGGGATTGCGGCGTTGGTGGGGTGGTATCGGGAAAATCGGGCGTGGGCGCGAGAGATTGCGACGTTGTGAGGCTTATCTTTGACCGTAGAAACACAGCAAGATAAAGGTGATACTGGCAGAGGATGAGAAATGAACACTTTTGCGACTACAATGGAATCATTGATCAAACGTAAAATATTTACCAATGAAGAACAGGCTGGCCGAGAACTGCTGCGGGATTATGTGCTGCGTCAAATTGCTTCTTTGCAGCGCGACCTGGCGCGGTTCGAATGCAAGTACGGTATGTCCTTCGAGCGATTTAGTGAATATCTTCATGAGCGATCGGTTTTATTGGAAACGCAGCAGCTCTCGCCACAACAACGCCAGTCGCTAGGGCAGGCGATTATGTTGGAAGAAGACGACTGGTTTGATTGGAAAGCCTCTTTGGAAATGCTTGACAGTTGGTTAGGGTTGCGCCAAGAGGCCGCAGTATGACGTCTTTGCCTGCCTTGCTCGGCGCTATGACTGCCATCCTCCAGGCACATGCGTTATGCAAACAAGTAACGAACGTAGAGACCAAGGAGTTTTCTGCCGAGCAGTTCTTGTTCAAGATCCGTGTGGCGTTACAGGACGGTAACCATTTGCAGGTGCGCATCTATTATAACCAGGGACACATTGATTATGCCTATCAGCTTTTTGCCGACGCACCGCTGCTCCGTTGGGATAACAAGGAAGAATTCGACCACCTATCAACTTACCCGCATCATCATCACGACGAGCAAGGTAAGGTATACCCATCTCCGTTGGTAGGCGACCCATTAAGTGACGTACAAACGGTGCTGCAAATCATATCCGAATTCATCTCGAGTCGTCCTAGAGCGTGACCGGTCATGCCATCACGCCCAAAAACCTGAGCCAATGCTTTTTTGAGGGAGAACTTATATGCACTTGACACAGAAGATAGAGAATCGTGAAGCCATCAGCGGCATTGATGTGGACGGGCGCAAGGTCAAGGCGCTCAACCGGCAGGAATCCTACATCGAGGACATTGCCTCCGAGACGCTGGCGAGACTGTGAGCAAGTTGCAGGATGCGCTCAACAAGGTGGAGAAGCCGGTAAAGGGGAGCCGGGTGCTGGGGGACATAAGAAGGATGTCTCCGATATTCGACGTGTGTAGGGAATATTGAAGAAGAGATGGGAATCTTATCCACTGTTCTATCTAGGATTAACGAGCGCTCTGCATTGCGGAAGATCATAGCAAACACCAGCTGGCTACTTGTTGACAAGTTCTTAAGTTTGGTAGCCGGGTTTCTGGTAGGAGCGTGGGTTGCGCGGTACCTTGGGCCAGCGCAATATGGGTTTCTCAATTATGCATTAGCGTTCGAATCTTTATTTGTGCCGATTGCGGGGCTAGGATTGGCAAGCATCGTTGTTCGAGAGATCGTGCGTGCTCCAGATGATAAGAACACGATCCTAGGAACGACTTTCGTTCTTCAGTTTGCTGCCGGACTCTTAACATTTATGTTGATCATTGGTGCCTCCTATTTGCTCCGCCCCGATGATGTTCTGATGCGTTGGTTGATGGCCATCGTGGCCGGTCAATTAGTCTTTCGGGCTTTCAGCAATACGGTTGATTATTGGTTCCAGTCTCAAATCCAATCAAAGTACGTCGTTTGGTCTCAAAACATTGCTTTGGTGCTGATCGCGTCGATCAAGCTCGCGCTGATCCTCGTGGAGGCACCACTGATTGCCTTTGCCTGGGTAGTGTTGGCTCAAGTCGTTTTTCTTACGGCTGCGGCAGCTGTTTTCTACCACATATCTGGGCAAACGGTGAAAGTATGGCGAGCGAGCGTGCATTACGCCAAGCATTTGCTCAAAGATAGTTGGCCCCTAATTATCTCTGGTCTGTCTGTTGCGATATATATGAGAATCGGTCAACTGATGGTTGGGTATATGATGGGGGACGAAGACCTGGGGATTTATTCCACTGCTGTTACGCTTTCTGAATTATGGTATTTCATCCCGATGGCAGTGGCGACTTCGGTCTTCCCGAACATTGTCCGTTCTCGTGAGAGTCAAACGGAGCAGGGATACCGGAAACGACTCCAAACGTTCTATGATGTGATGGCAGGCATTGCATATATTATCATGATTCCCTGCGCGTTATTCGCTTCACCTCTGATTACACTGTTATATGGGCCAGAATATGTTGATGCCGGCCCGATATTGACAGTGCATATCTGGGCTTTTATTTTTGTTTCTCTCGGCGTAGCACGTGGTAAGTGGTTGATTGCGGAGAATATGACGCGGTTCTCCATGTTCGCTACGATTCTAGGCGCTATTGCAAGTATTGGGCTCAATTGTCTGCTGATACCGCGATATGGTGGACTAGGAGCAGCTTGGGCAACGCTCGCCTCACAGGCAATTGCAGCCTATTTCTCTTGTGTGCTGCTGAAAGGATATTGGTATGTGTGGGGGCAGCTTTCATTATCATTGCTGATACCTTTCCGACTGGTTCTAGGAAAACGAGACAAGGATTTCTTGAGTAAAATCTAAGGAGGATTTATGAGACGCCTGAAAAATACAGTTATCTGTGTCTATAGAAAACTGTTTGCAAGAAAATCATTTTACAGATTCAATAGATTTCTGTTCTCTTTAAGTTTGAGGGGGATGGGAGTGCTCAATTATGAGAATGCCAATCTAACAGGTGAGAATTATTTTTTGCAACACTCTCTTTGTAATTGGATATCGGATGAGGAAGAACTAGTTGTTCTAGATATTGGAGCTAATGAAGGAGATTATGCTTGCAAAATAAAGGGATTTTACCCAAAAGCAAGAATTTATGCTTTCGAGCCTCATCCAAAAACTTATAAAAGATTGAAATCAAAGGCTGTCAATTATGGATTTGAAGCTTTGCAATTAGCCTGTGGTAGAGAGGAAGGTCAGATAGAGTTGTATGATTACTCTGAGGCTGGGAGTGAAGGAACATCGCATGCAAGTCTGTATAAAAGTGTGATAGAAGAAATTCATAAGAGTGAAAGTAAGGCTTGGACTGTTCCTGTAATTAGTTTGGATTGCTTTATAAAAAAACATGAATTGGAAACGGTACATCTTCTCAAGATAGATACCGAAGGGCATGAACTCAGCGTTATTCATGGCGCTCAGCACGCTATTAATACTGGAATTATTGGTATAATTCAGTTTGAATTTAATGAGATGAATGTAGTAAGTCGCACTTTTTTTAAGGACTTCTTTGATGTTTTGCCCAACTACAAGTTCTTCAGGATGTTACCTGATGGTCTTGTCTCTTTGGGATCTTATATTCCTGCGACGTGCGAGTTGTTTGCATTTCAAAATGTTGTTGCTATTCCTTGCTCAATGCTTACCCAATCAGGGCTTAAGAGAAAATGAAAAAAATCTTCAATTTTCCACTCCGGTTGCCTTCCTCATCTTCAATCGGCCTGACACCGAAGCGCGGGTATTTGATAATATCAGCCAAGTAAAAAAGTGTTGAATTTCGTAAAGTCGTGCCGCCTGTTCTTTAACAAAGTCTCATAAAATCGTGCCGGTCGCTTTTGCAAGTCGGCAAAATCGTATAAGATTCCTCTATCTGATCGATAGAGGAGGAAAATCATGTCGCGGCAAGGAAATGTGACGACCTTACAACAGCGCTTGGAAATCCATGCCCGGTCGGAAGCGGGCGAAACCGATCCCCAAATTGCTGCCGCCATGGGGTTATCCTATTGGGTAGTGCGCAAGTGGCGGCGGTGCCAAGCGCACGAGGGTCGGGTAAGTTTGGCCGTGCCCCCCGGGCGTCCGGCCACTGGCGCTTTAGGCAGTGTGGCCCTCGCCTTACGGGAGGCGATTCAGGCCTTGCGGCAAGCGCATCCCGGTTGGGGGCCCCAGACCATTCTCACGGAATTGGAGCACCTGCCAGCGTGGGCGGAACACTCGTTGCCGAGTCGGGCCCGCATTGCGGCGTATCTCCACGAACTGGCCCTGACCCGGCCCTATGCGCACCACACAGAATTGGAACAACCCGCCCTAAGCGCGCCGACTGCCAGCCATGAGGTATGGGAATTGGATGCGCAAGGCGTGGTACAGGTGGCGGGTCTGGGCAACGTGAGTGTGATTAATATCTGGGATCCGTTGAGCCGCGTGCGGGTCGAGAGTTATCCCTGTGTGCATAAACGGAAACCAGCTACCGCGGATTATCAATTGGCCTGTCGCCGCGCTTTTCTGACCTTCGGGCTGCCCCAACGCTTGAGTTTGGATCACGACAGCGTGTTCTATGATAATACCTGCGCTTCGCCGTTTCCCAGTCGCTTCCATGTGTGGCTGCTGGGCCTGGGCATCCAGGTAAGTTTCATCCACCTGCCGCCCCCGGCGGCCCACGCCGGGATTGAACGCATGCATCAGGTGGTGTATCAACAAGGCTTAGCGGGGCAGACTTTTGCGGATGCCGCCAGCTGTTGGCAAGCTCTGGATGCCCGCCGGGACTTTTTGAATCAGCAGTATCCGACCCGGCAAGGGCCAGGACAGCCGCCGTTACTGGCCCACCCCAGCGCTCACCATTCCGGGCGGGTTTACGATCCCTATCAAGAAGTAGCGGGGTGGGATACCCAGGCCGTGGCGGCTTACTTGGCCCGGCAACGGTGGTTTCGTGCGGTCAGTACCCAAGGGCAATTCTCCCTCGGCGCGCAAGTCTATACGCTGGGTCAAGCGTGGGCCGCCCAAAGTCTGGAAGTGACTTTCGAAGCCGACACGCAGCAGTTTATCTGCCAGTCGGCCGACGGGCAGCGCACGGTGCGGGTAGCCGCCCGGGGCTTGACCGCGACAGACGTGTGCGGCGAATTACCGCCGTGGCAGGAGCTCCCGGCGTATCAACACCGCTTGCCTTTCTCGTCCGAAACCTGGCGTGAAGAATTGCTGTATCAAGCTCTGCCCGGCACGATTTTATGAGACTTTATCAAAAACAGGGCGGCACGACTTTATGAGATTCGACAAAATGTTGACAATTGTTGATGAGTTAGACTTCAATACATCGTAAAGTAAATTATCCACAAATCAGTCAGTAGTGGCAAACACCTACTAAGAGCTAGCTGTCATTCTGAATGAGCGTAGCGAAGTGAAGTGAAGAATCTCGTTCCATCAAGTAAAAACGAGATTCTTCGGCCCTTTCTTGTCGTAAATTGAGAAATTGTGAGTGCAGCCGAGCCTCAGAATGACAGGTCGAGAAATGAAATCAACTTTGTTTGCGGTGTATTCAACATGATTCTGGTTACTTTTTAGGAAAGGTGGAATTTCTTGTCATTTCCCGCAATTGTGATTGTTACATATAACCGTGCGTATTCTCTGCAACGCCTTCTTCGTTCAATTAGCCGGGCCAACTTCGCTGGGCACACTGACGTGCCCTTGATCATAAGTATAGATAAATCTAATTGTCAGGAGGTTCTGGAAGTCGCGCGAAAATTTCAATGGGAACACGGACCAAAGTGCGTCATCGAACACACAGAACATCTTGGCTTGCGGAAGCACATCATCTCGTGTGGGGATTTGACAGAGGAATATGGGGCGGTTATCGTTCTTGAAGACGACCTGTATGTTTCTCCGGTCTTTTATGATTATGCTGTGCAGGCCATGCGCTTCTACGACGGTGATGAAAGGATAAGCGGCATTTCACTTTATTCTTATGATTTCAATGAATATGCACAGATGAGGTTTTGTCCCCTTGATGATGGTTATGACAATTACTTTATCCAAAACGCGTCTTCTTGGGGACAACTGTGGACCAGGGCGCAATGGGTTGATTTTAAACAGTGGTATATATCTCAATCACAACTAACAGTTCGCCAAGAAGATCCATTGCCGACTAGTGTTATCCGTTGGTCAGAAAGTTCATGGAAGAAGTATTTTATTAAGTACATGGTGCTCAGAAATAAGTACTTTGTATACCCGCGGGTTTCTCTTTCCACAAATTTTGGGGATATTGGAACTCATGCGCGGGTTGGAAGCACGAGATGTCAGGTGCCGCTTGCATTAAGAAGGAAAGTTTACGATTTTAGCCGTCTTGAAGATTCGATAAGTGTCTATGACAGCTATTTTGAAATAGCGGCACATTGCCTTAAATACTACAATCAAGATCTGGTACATGTGGATTTTGAGAGTGACTTTTATGGGACTAAAGATTTAGGCAAAGTAAAGACAGAATATTTGTTGTCCATACGTGAATGTACGCAACCAATCTTATCGTATTCAATAGACTTTGTACCCCAAGAGCTAAGCGTTATATTATCTTGTGAGGGGAAATTTTTCCATTTGGCAAAGGTTGGTGATTTTGGAGAGTTGAAACAGGATAAACGGCATTTTCAGTTAAGGCACTTACATAAGAATCTGGGATTGAGAAGTTATGGCTTCCTATTTCTTATGGGCTTATCTGAACGTGTTGGTGATAATTTTAGGTCTAAAAAGGTTGTCAGCAAGTGAACTTGAATTCTGATGTCTGTCACAGGCGAACCAGTAGGATATTGGTATTTTGTATGTTAGCTCTTCTGTTCCTTCTGGTATCGAGTAGCTGTGCAAACCTGCATTTAAACCTCGGTTTTATTGACTTGATACGAGTAAAGATTCACAGTAATATAGACAATGATCTGTTTTTAAGAGCAGAACAGAATCTACAGCAAGCTATGTATCATACAGCGGTAAGACAGCGAGCGCTTCGCGGGCTTGGCCTTTTATCGGTCCAATCGGGAGAGATAAATCGAGCTAAGGTCGCTTTGGAAGAGGCGCGCAACCTGAACCCACAGGATCTGATAGTGCGGATTATGCTGGGAGATTTGTATAATCAAACAGGAGCCAATTGGTCTGCGATAACAGAGTACGAAGCAATCGGATATCGTTCACGCGAGCATGAGAGCGCGGTCAACTATCTATCTTTACTTCACGAAGGCCACTATGATGACTTAAATACACAGGAACATGTACTTGAAAAGATATTAGAGCTAGACCCAGATAATATTGTTGCTGCTTACAGGCTGCTTACACAAACAGGAATGGGAAATGAAGTAAGCAGAGCAGATTTGATTCAGAAAATTCGTTGTTTCCCTATGTCTCAAATCTATCGAGCTGGAGATTCCGGTCCGTATATGGCCAATCACTTAGCGTATGCGATCCCGGAATTAGTTGAAGCAGGTTTTTGGGACATAGAATTATCTTTGAGGGTTGTGGATTGGTGGCTTCGGGTTGAATATTACGAGGCCGCTGAAATTGCGTTAACAAGTCTGGCACACGCTCATCCATCTGAGCCAGCACTTGGAGAGTCGTTAGTTAGACTCTACTATGAGAAGGGAGAGTGGCAGAAATCTATCACCACGGCCCAAGAAGTTTTGGCAATCCATCCAACTTCCGCGTTAGCACATCGCTATATGGCTTTATCGCATGAAATGATGGGCGATATGGTTACCGCCAACATTTGGTATAGTCGTTATCAACAGCTTGCTCCTGATGATTGGTGGGCTATGGAACTTTCTGAGCAACAATACAGAACCGAGGTTATAACTGCAGTTGCTCGGCTACTTGAATTATCACTAGCAGATGTTGTGTTAGATGAAGGTGTATTTTTAAATACAAATTTTGGGGTGCCGGGTCGCTGGCGCTTTGAGGTATGGACGTCGGAAGGCACCTATGGCATGAATGGAATATCAGATGAATGGATTAAGCCATTTATGCCCCTAGAGGAGGAAACGGCCGCTGCTATCTGTGGTATTTGGAGGGAAACGGCCTACGCTGGTTTGAAATTACAGGAGCAGTTTTTAGTTGAGCGCAATATCGCTTATGTATTATCTTTTTTCTACAAAGTTGATGGACATCAACGATATCAATGTACACTACATAGTCCGGCATTATTCTCTGACAAGATATGGTTGCCCTCGACTAACGGTGAATGGCGTTTGTTGGTAGCGGTTGGTTCTGCCACCATAAGACGCAATCAACAAAATTCCTTGCGGATAATTAACGGAGGTATAGGATGTATTGACGTTACGGGAATTCGATTGCATGAATTGCAAGTCCCTACTAGGTTTTTGGATGATTCACTATATATTGTGATTCGGGGGCCTCAAGATGAGTGATACTATCTCTAATGTTTGCATAGGTAAGGAGGAGAAAATCTGGCTGGGTTTAGTTTTATTGCTTATCCCAATTTCTATACTTTTGGGCTGGGCAACAACGCTTGTAGGGGCAAGAGTAATATTAGTAGTGTTGTTATTCCCAATTGCGCTAACTATCATATTGAATCCCCTTTATGGTATCATGGCTTATCTAGCCCTCGCACCTTTATACAATATTATAGCACCTTTGTTACCAGGGGTTTTTCAAAATTTATCACGCGATCTACTCTTGGCTATTATTGTATTGGGATGGATCTTCAATTTTCTAGTTAGGTCGTATAGAAAATCCAGTTCATTCTGGAATTGGAAAGTACTTCTTGTACTTTTTTTTACTGTATTGACACTATTACAGATTCTAAATTCTGAGTCTTTATTAACAGGAGTTATCGGGTTCCGCATTCTCTTTAGATGCCTTCCTGTTTATTTCGTTGCTGTATCTTTATTGAATAATGAACAGAGATCTAAAAATATGCGGTTGTTTTTTAATGCTTTCCTTTTTGGCGCTCTGATTAATACGCTCGCTGGCGCAATTCAATTTTCAACCATTTCTCTGCTGCAAATTATGCCGGCAGGAACCTGGTTCGATCCAATTCGCGGGGCATCAGGATTTGCAGCTACTAGGTTCGGTATGTATCGTGCCTTAGGCTTTTTTAGCGATCCTAACGATTTTGGACAAATTCTTGTTGCTAGTCTGGCCATTATGCTACCTCGGGCAATAAAAGAAAATGGTAAAACAAACGAGAAATTTTATACAGCTATGTGTTTAATTTCGATATTTGCGATTATTGGTACTTTGGCTGCCTTTGCCATATTTCCAGCAGTGTTGGTTCTGTTGCTGTTTTTTTCTAGTTTGACAAAGGGGTTTGTCCAAAAAATACTTATTTTCTTAAGCATTGTATCAATCGTGGTGATTGGTATATGGTTTCTAGATCCCGATAGTTCTGTCACCTGGGCAGAATACACAAACGATCAAGTTGTCAATTCATTCTCCTACATTCCTCAGGCAATTGCAACTGGCAATTGGTTTGGTCAGGGCTATGGTGTATATCTAGGTCTTGCAGAGCGTTTGGGAATATCTGCTGGGTCTACTGCTGATAGGGCTACCTACTGGTTTTATCACGATCAGATAACTCCCCAGATAGGTCTGTTGGGTATGGGTATTTGGACGGTATTGTGGATAATGTTTATGTATCAAGGCTATCAAAATCAAAATCGAATTTCACAACGGGAATCACTCGATTTCCAACTATATTTGGGGGTATGGCTATCTCTGATAGGTATATTTGTATCCAGTCTCCATTATGGGCCCTATCGTGTTGGGGGAGTGGATTTGTTATTTTATATTCTATGGGCATTTATAAGTACAGAGAAGATCAGAAAGACCCCTGAAGTTGCAAAGGATTATTCATGAAAGCAACTGTAGTTATCCCGACATACAATCGAAATGGTCAAGTAACTAATGCTTTAACCGCGCTGTTGAAGCAGTCGTTGCCAGAAGAAGAATTTGAGATCATTGTGGTTAACGATGGTTCCACTGACTCAACCGATGCTAAAATTACACAATTTTTTTGTGTTAATAATAGGAAAACCTGGCAATATATTCACTATAATCAAAATCGCGGGAAAGCTGCCGCTTTGAATTTAGGCATACGAGCTGCCAAGGCCCCTTTGATAGTTTTCACAGATGATGATTGTGTACCCTCTTCTACTTGGGTAGAGATGCATGTAAGGCAACATCTTGCATCAGATAGGCCTCTTGCAGTGTTAGGATCTGTAAGTTTTCCCAAAGAATGGGTAGTTAGAAGCAATTTTGTCCGTTATGCAAATTCTAGATATGTGGGTAATCGAAGCGAAAGATCAGTGGGAGGGGATTTTAACAATTTACCTTCAAGATACTTCGGTGGTCTAAACATTTCAATTCATAAGCAACAACTTCTTCAAGTTGGCCTGTTTAATGAGGCGATTGGACGGGGACAGGACGTTGAGCTAGGTTATCGACTATGGAAATCTGGTGTTAAGATAGTCTATGAACCTCAAGCCTCTATCCTGCACTTTGAGCCAGAAGTACAATCTATACGCAAAAGAATCCTTAAACAGGCTCGGGTTTATCAGGAGTCAAAACCATTGATAAATCAGCTTCACCCTGAGATGGGAAGATCAGGTAATTGGTTTTTTGAGCCACCAGAACTTGGAACCGAACCGTTTAAGCACACAATTTTGAAATTTATAGTTCGTATTGTTGTGAGACCATTCTTGGCCAAACATTTACTAAGTTTTTTAGAGTGGACGGATTCGCAGCCGTTATTATATAACCCATTACTATATCAATATGTTTTTGCCTCAGCATGTTTAGAAAATATCAAGCAAAGAGAACCATGAAGATATTATTTTTTGTGAGTATGCCTTTTCCCGAGGGAGGAGCAAACACTCGACGTATTCATATCATGGCTCAGGAGATGGTAGAACAAGGTGTTCAAGTTTCTTTTCTTATTCCTTTTGCACGCAGGTATGTTCCTAAAACTCAAAGTATAGATGGAATTAAGGTGGACTGGTGTTATGTACCAGAGTCTACCAGTAAATTAGTATACAAAAATGGACGTGTACGCTTCTGGGTGCAAGTACGTTCACGGCTACTTGCGTTGTTTAGGTTATTTCAGATATCCTTGCGTGACGAATATGACTGGCTTTATTTATACCAACCTATGATAGATGGTCTCCTCGCTGCTATTATAGCGCGCATAACTGGTCACAAAGTTTGGAGCGAGTATGTAGATAGGATAGAATCAGATAAGAATGCGAGTCTAAGCACAAAGCTATTTTACTTCACATGGCGAATTGCAGATATATGTGTTCCTAAATTATCTACAATAATATGCGTAATTAGTTCAATTTTGGAGCAGCGCTACCATCATCTTGCTCCCAAGT
>DSBE01000396.1 GCA_011053085.1 Chloroflexota bacterium | reverse complement strand
TTGAAGAAGAATTGGTCGAATTTGTCGATGAATTCTATGGCGCAGAAATTGAAGACTTCTTCGATGTGCTGGCGGATCTGCCTGATTCCTATAAAAAAGTGATGGTTGTGGGTCATAATCCATCGTTGGAAGCGTTTTTGCAAACGCTGACTGGCGAAATTGATTCACTGCCCACAGCTTCTGTTGCTTTGATCAAGTTGGGGATCCAATCCTGGGAAGACATCGATGAAGATGAACAAATTGGGCAGCTTCGAGAAATCTGGCGTCCCAGAGAGTTGTAGCATTTTTATAAAGGCAAGCGAAATTGACTATGCAAAAGCAAAAGAATAACAAACCCTATGGCTTGTGGGAAAGCCCCATTTCGGCGGGTCTGTTGGGGGCGTCAACCCGTCTTTCAGACGTGCAATGGGCTGGCGATGGCACACTGGTTTGGGCTGAAAGTGAATCTGGGGTAACGCGATTATACCGTCAGATGGAAAGCCAGGCGCCTCAGCAAATCACGTTTGATGAAAATGTGCGCGGAACTGTGGGTTATGGCGGCGGTGAATTCTCTGTTGCGCATAATTTTGCTATTTTCTGTGACAAAAACGGCGTCCTTTACCGCAAGGATTTCAAAAACGGGCTTCCGCGAGCAATCACACCAGGGTTCGGCCATACCGCCAGCCCTGCCATCTCTTCTGATGGTGAATGGGTTGTGTTCGTGTATTCTGACGGCAGCACAGATCTGTTGGGGATTGTTGATAGTGATGGCAGGCAATGGCCGCAAAAATTGGCGCGGGGGGCAGATTTTTATATGCAGCCTTGCTGGCAGCCAGGGGGAGAGCATGTTGCCTGGATCGAATGGGACCATCCGAATATGCCCTGGGAGGGGACACGCCTGGTATTGGGCAGGATTGGCGGTTTGGAAAGCCGACAGCCTTCCCTGATTGAAAAACGCATTATCGCCGGTGATGAGGGGACAGCCGTGGCCGAACCCGCTTTCTCTCCCGATGGCAGCCAGCTGGCTTTTGTCATCGAAGATGGTGAATGGGAATCGCTGGTTGTCTATGACATCAAAACAGGTGATATGACCACCGTTGTCAGTGAAGACGGGTTGGTGATTACAAAACCAGCCTGGGCGCAGGGGAACCATGCGATTGCATGGTATCCAAATGGTGAAGATCTTTGTTACATTGCTATGACCGATGGCAACTGTACATTGTGGCAGGTTAATGTCGCAACCGGTAAACGTCAGCAAATCGAAGCAAGTCCATACAGTTATCTACACCAACTCACAGTGTCACCGGATACTGCTGAGATGGTGTTTATCGCATCAAGCCCGCATATCCCTGACCGCATTGTGGGTGTGCAAGGAAACCAACAGAGAACCACTCGACGATCCAGTCCTGAGATAATTCCAGCGAATTATTATTCAACGCCAAAATCGCTAACCTGGCAGGGCGATGACGGTTTGACCATCAATGCCTTGTATTACCCGCCCAATAATCCTGATTTTGCCTGTGATGGACTGCCTCCTGCTATTGTGCAGATTCATGGCGGCCCTACCAGCCAGCAATACAACCGTTTTCCAGAAATGGCTTCCTATTTTACCTCACGCGGGTACGCCTGGGTGGAGTTGAATTACCGCGGCAGCACCGGGTTCGGGCGCAGTTACCGCCGCGCGCTGCTGGGCAGGTGGGGGGCGGTTGATGTTGAGGATGTGCTGGGTTGTGTAAAAGCGCTCGTAAACCAAAAATTAGCGGATGAGAAGAAACTGGTAATCATGGGCGGCAGCGCTGGTGGGTACACGGTGTTGAATACACTCGCCCGTCATCCCGGTGTCTTTGCGGCAGGCGTTTGCAAATATGGCGTCAGCGATCTTTTCACCCTGGTACAGGATACCCATAAATTTGAATTGCATTACACCGACACACTGGTGGGCACATTACCGCAAGATGCTGAAAAATACCGCGCCTGGTCACCGCTCTATCATGCGGATGGCATAAAAGACCCGATCGCGGTTTTTCAGGGTGATGAAGACAAGGTGGTTCCACCAAGTCAGTCGGATGCGATTGTCCACGCTTTAAGGGCGAATCATGTGCCGCATATCTACAAGGTATATGAAGGTGAAGGGCATGGCTTCCGCAAGGCTGAAACCATCGAAGATTATTTAGCGACCGTTGAAGCTTTTTTGATGAAGCATGTGCTTTTTATTTGACGGTTAAGGGCGAAGCTGCCACAGGATCATTTGTTCGTCAAAGGATACAGTCAAAACCGACCCGCCGTCAGGTGAGAGCATTGCGCGGTAGATGGATTCGAGATGCCCGCCAAAGCTCTGCAGTAGTTGCCCGTTGCCGGGGTTCCACACGTTCAGGTTAGCGCCATCAGTGCCGATTAATACACTGCCATCGTTGGCAAAGAAGAGTGAATTCGGCAGGTTTGTGCTTGCGATGAAGCGTCCCTGGCTGCCACTATTGAGATCCCACAGCTGAATGCCCGGTTCATAGCCAGATTCAGTGGTTTTGGCGGTTCCAATGGCCAAAAATTGGCGCGCGGGGTCAATGGAGAATGAACTGATCCAATCTTCATGGCCGAAAATGGCTGACATCTCCTGACTGGCGCGGTTTTGCACCTGGGCAGTGCCGCGTGCAATCCACACGATATCATCGGTGTAGTGGCTGTAGATGACATCATACACAGGGGCTGCTGTTTCAAATCCGCGATAGGTCTGTAGAATGGCGCCCGTATCGAGGTCCGCCTCAATCGCTGCCCATTCGTCCATCGAGGAGATCAACACCCTGGTTTCATCGGGTGAGAAGTGGACACGGTTGATCGGTGTCTGCGGGTCAATGACGATGTGCAGGTCAAGGGTGCTTGCGTCCAGGATCTGCACGGTCATCATGTCGTTGGTAACAGCAATGAAATTTCCGAAGGGGCTGATCCCATAAACCATCATCTCTTCGGGCAGTGTAATGGATGAAATTTCTGCCAGGGTAGCCTGGTCATAGCTGATGATCCGCTGCTCAGCGATCACCGAAAGTGTTTCATCGGGGGAATCTGCCCAGGCAATCTCTTCGGGATTCTCGCTGGGGACCTGCTCGACGACCGTTAATTGCTGGTAGTTTTCAATGGAAATTGGTGCCTCCTCAACCACAGGTGGAATTTCGGTGGCGGCTACCGGGGTTTCTGTTGGGGTATCTTCCGGCTCATCCGTAGGTGTGTAGGTGACCAATGGAATCAGTTCCTCTGTGGCAGCCTCTGTCTGGGTTGGCGCTTGTGGTGAAGGTTCCTGCGGGGTTAATTGCCCAAGAAGGTTGCAGCCAGACAGGGTCAGGCTGAGAGATAGCAAGAGGCTAAGTAAGATGTTTGCTGTTTTCATAGATCCTACCTTTTTTAGTGTTGGTCTGATTGTACAAAATGAGTGGTGACTATTACAACACCAGCTGTCGGGCTCACATGTATTCGCGCAAGTGATGACTGCGGGTTGGGTGGCGCAACTTGCGTAGTGCTTTGGCTTCAATCTGGCGGATACGCTCGCGGGTTACGTTGAAGTAACGGCTGACTTCTTCGAGAGTGTGGTCTTTGCCGTCGATCAAACCAAAGCGAAGTTCAAGAACCTGACGCTCGCGATCTGACAAAACTGACAGGGCTGCCTGCACTTGTTCTTTGAGGATTTCTTTGGCAGCAGCATCCATGGGTTCGAGGGCATCGTCATCTTCAATGAAATCGCCCAGTTCGTTATTTTCCTCATCACCGACCGGCCGGTCGAGTGAGATGGTATCGTCAGCGGATTGCAAAATACGCTGTACTTTGATACTGGCTGCCTGCCAGCGTTGCAGCAAAGCAGGATCGGTGACTTTCTCGCCTTTGTCGGTGGCGTCATTAATGCGTTGAACATCTTCCTCTGCCATCAGGTCTGAGTTCACCGCCAGCTCCTCGAATGAGGGTTCTCTGCCTAAATCCTGAATCAATTTTCGCTGGACGCGCATTAAACGGGTGATGGCTTCGAACAGGTGGACCGGAATGCGGATGGTGCGGGCTTGTTCGGCGATATGACGACTGATGGATTGGCGAATCCACCAGGTGGCATAGGTGCTGAATTTGAAACCGCGGGTCGGGTCGAACTTGTCGACTGCGCGAAGAAGGCCGATATTGCCTTCCTGGATGAGATCGAGAAAGCTGATTCCACGGCCAGTGTAACGCTTAGCGATGCTGACCACCAGGCGCAGATTGGAACGGATGATGATGTTGCTGGCATCTTCGCGTAGCGTGAGTAGTATGTCGACCTCGAAAGCGAGATCATCTATCGATTTTGGCAGCGTGTTGATGAGCTCATCCACTTCGAGAGGTTTTTTCTTAATCAGTGTACGTTTTACCGTGCTGGAAGTTTTCACGGGCAGTGTATAGAGCAGCAAATATGTCTGGTACAGGCTTTTGATGATGGCGTCGAGGCGCTCATCTTCGCCATCGATCCGGTTCCAAATATATTCAGCATAGTAATCGCGCAGGTATGAGCCTGCTTCCTGCGCCCAACCTTCGCGCAATGCCTGTGCTTCTTCAACAACCTGGGTAATATCTACCGGTTCTGCTGGTATCTGATCACCCAACTCTGCGAAGGTTTCTTGAAACAATGTGAGCTGCTCAACCAAATTGTTGATCTGTTGAACAAAAAAATCGCGGTTTACATGTTCTTTTTGCGATTGGTGATTGACTTTCCATTCGTCAATTTTTTTTCCAACCGCGAACTGTGCCGAAAGCTGGAATTCGCTCTCGGCGCTCAGCAGGGGGATCAAACCAATTTCGCGCAGATATAGCCGCACCGGGTCGTCAGACACCCCCATACGGCTTACCTGTGCACGGTTTAATATATCAATGGGATTATCATTGCTGTCGTCTGAATCATCCTCTTCAGTTTCTAAGGAGTCATCCTCTTCGGTTTCATCTTCTTCCTCATCAGGTAAATCAAAGGAATTGGAATCAGGGTCCATTTCTACCACGGTCTTCTCCCAGAACTATGTCAACAGGAATATACCCTCGGAACAGGGTGTTGAAAGAATTATTGTTGCAGACAATGGTAATACTATACCACACTACACCGGATTAGATGATGATATTTTCGCGAAAAGCTTTGTCAAGACGACTCTTTTTTACCGTTTCTTGCAACAGTGTCTGCTGAAAATCTTTATAATTTTCAGTATTTTCTACCTCTTGCATCAAGAATTTGAGTTGATTCAGGTATTGGGTGCTGTAGTACATGCGTAAACGGGTGAAGGTTCTGATCAGATTGGTCAGAAGTTGCCTTGGTGAGGGTTCACCAAGGCTGAACTCAACCATCATGGCTGCGACAACAGGCTGCAGCACTTCGTCCTCTTCCAATTCATTCTCGATAAAGAGGTCGGGTTCTATTTCGTCCTGCACCAACGACCGTTGGATTAGATCGGCGATGCGCTGATGAATGATCTCGTGGAAATCATCGGGCGAAAGGCGTGGGAGGTGATGGGTTTGCAGCCAGCGATCCAATTGAATCAATGCTTCGGGGTTACGCAGCAACAACTGCAGGCTGTGCTTCTCCAGTTGATTGGGTAGTGTGTCGTCTTTTTTTGATGGTTCTTGTTTGGAAGCCACCACTTGCGAGGGTGAAGGCTGGCGTCGCGACCAGCGTGTGCGGCTTTGGGTTGGCGGGGCAGTTGAGATCAGGGAACGTTCATCTACCTGCAATAACCGCGCGAGGCGCTGGCGGTAATCTTCGCGTTCAACCGGGTTGGCGACATCTTCGATGAGCGGCAGCACCTGGGCGGCGATTTTTCCTTTAATTTTTGGGTCTGTGATGTCTTGTTCGCTTGCCAGCGTTTCCATCACATGAATGACAATCGGCCTGGCTTTTTCAATCAACTGCTGCCACTCTTCAGGGTTGCGAAGGATGATTTCATCCGGGTCAAGCCCTTCTGGCAGCTGCACCACGCGGATATCGGCTTGCAGACGGGCTTCATAACGCAATAATCCACGTGCATCAAAGACCATTTCCTGTTCATGGTCGAGGGTTTCACGGGCGACATCCAGACCGCGCAAGGTGGCTTTTTCTCCAGCGGCATCCGGGTCAAGGGCAAGCACGATATTCTGGGTCATATTTTTCAGTACGCGCAGATGATGCGGGCTGAGGGCAGTTCCCATGGGCGAGACAATGTTTTCAAAGCCCGCCTGGAAAGGAACAATGACATCCAGGTAACCTTCCACGATCACAACCTGGTCTTTTTCGCGGATAGCGCGGCGTGCAAGGTCGAGACCATACAGCAGATTACCTTTGTTGAACAGGTCAGTTTGCGGTGAATTCAGGTATTTGGGGATGCCTTCCGGATCAAGCGTGCGGGCGCCAAAGCCGGTCATTCTGCCGCGGGCATCGCGAATGGGAAACATGAGACGGTTGCGGAAACGATCATAATGGCTGCCGCGGTCCTGGTTGTAGGTCACCAACCCGACTTCCTGCAAGGTCTCCAGATCGTATCCCTGGTTCTTGAAGTGGGTCATAAGGCCGTCCCAGGCATCAGGGGCATATCCCAGGCCGAATTGCTGAATGGTTTGGTCAGACACGCCTCGTTCGGTGAGGTAAGCCTTTGCCTGGGCACCCTCATTGGTGTTCAACAAAGCATGTTGGAAGTACAAAACCGCTGCTTCCAGCAGATCTCGCTGGTTGGCATACACTTCCTGTTGTTCTTTTTGTTGGGGTGTTGGGGGTTCAAGCTGCACACCGGTGCGTTTGGCAAGATATTCGAGGGTTTCACGAAAATCCCAGCCTTCACGCTTCATCAGGTAGGAGAAAACATCACCGCCTTCGCCGCAGCCAAAACAATGCCAGGTGCCGGTTTCAGCGAAGACTGCCAGAGCCGGGGTGCGTTTGTTATCGTGGAACGGGCAGAAGCCGGAATAGGAAGAGCCAGAACGCCGTAATTTGACGTTCTCGGATATGACATCGACAATGTTCAGTCGATCTTTGATCTCATCAACGGTGCTCATCTACTCGGTTGGCTCCTTTGGGTGAACGGTTTATTTCGATTGTAATCGAATTGCCCCATAAACAGAAAATCTCTTAAAAACCCTCCATATAAGAAAGGTCCATGATGTTTTCAGTCAGGCTGCTGATACGCTGCAATAAAGCCAGGCGATTGCTGCGGATAGTCATGTCTTCGTCCATTACCAGCACGCTGTCGAAAAACTGGTTGATGCGAGGAACCATTGCCACAAGAGCGGTAAAAAAGACATCGACGGTGGGTTGTTCGGTTACAACCTTTTCGGCCTGCTGTAGAGAGGCAAACAGTTGGTGTTCTGCCATTTCCACCAACCTGGTTTCATCCAGATTGAATACTTCGCTGATACCGCGGGTGATACGTACACATCGGGAATAGGCTGGCAGGACCTCTTGCCAGTTGTCATGAGATGTCCAACGGGCGAGGGAAAGGCAGGATTGATAAGCGCCAGCTGGATCATTTGCTTGTACGGCAAGGATGCTGTCGACTACATCGTAACGAATGCCGGCCTCAAGCAGGTAGTTTTTCAATCTTCCTTCAATGAACCCAGCCAGCTGGTCTTTGACTGCGACCGTTACTTCGATTGGCTGCCTGCTGGCTGCAATGTCAATGCCTTTGCTCACATCCAGCGATGTATCTGTTTCGATCAAGGTCTGGATCAGGGTGATGGCGGAGCGCCGCAGTGCAAAGGGGTCTTTGGTTCCAGTGGGGGCCAGGCCAGCGGCGAACAACCCCACCAGCGAATCGAGCCTGTTAGCAAGTCCAATCACTTTACCGGCAATGCTTCCCGCAACCTCGCCGCCCTGACTGGTTGGCAGGTAGTGCTCGTAGATGGCAGTCGCCACCTCTTCTGTTTCACCAGAATGGAGGGCGTAGTAGCGTCCTATGATGCCTTGCAGCGAGGTCATTTCAATCACCATCTGGGTTACCAGGTCGGCTTTGCAAAGGTGAGAAGCGCGTTGAATGACCTCTCTATGCGTCTCAGCCCCAGGAATATGTGCAATCAGGGCTTCGGCGATCGATTCGATGCGGTGTGTTTTATCAAGCATGGAGCCTAACTTGAGTTGGAAGGTTAACTTTTCGAGTGCGGGCAGATAGGCTTCCAGTGGTTTCTTACGGTCTTCTGTAATGAAGAAGGCAGCATCGGCAAAGCGCGCACGAACGACCTGTTCATTGCCATCGACCACCGAGGCGATGTTTTCATCGCTGCCGTTGCGTACGGCGATGAAGGCATTCATAAGGCGTTTGCCGCCGTCTTTCACCGGGAAATAGCGCTGGTGTTTCTTCATCACAGAGACTAATACCTCAGGCGGGAGTGCCAGCGAGGCTTCTTCGAATCTGCCGATGAAGGCGGTGGGTTTTTCCACCAGGTTAGTGACTTCCTCAAGCAAAGCATTGTCGATTTCCGGCAGGGCATCCAGTGAATTAAGCAGGGCTGTCACTTGCTGCCGGATGGTTTCTTTGCGTTTGGCAGGATCCAAAATGATACCCTGTGCTTGAATAAATGAATCATAATCTTTTGTACTTGATACCTGTTGGTATTCGTTCTGGTTGAATCGCAAACCGCGGGTGCTGCGGGCTGATTGGCAGCCCGCAAAAGAACAGGGCATGACCTGTTCACCATGCAGACAGAGCAGCCAGCGTACTGGCCTCGAAAAAGCCTTGTTGCTGGCGTTCCAGCGCATGGATTTGGTAAATTTGATATTATCAATTAAGGTTTCAAGCAGGGGCGGCAGAACTTCTGCTGCGGGTTTGCCGGTTTGGTGGATGGTTGCCACAGCATACACGCCGCCATCTATTTCCTGCGGTTCGAGTGATTCTATCGGAATATTTTTGCCGCGAGCAAACCCGATGGCGGCTTTGGTGGGTTTGCCGTCGTTGTCAAAAGCGACTTTGGCGGGCGGGCCTTTGACCAGCAGTTCTTCATCTTCCTGCTGGGCGGCCAAATCAGAGATACGGATTAAGATCCTGCGCGGTGTACCTTCGACTTTCAGCGAGGAGAAACCAAGGCGGGCATTTCTCATCATCTCATCAGCCAGGGTTTGGGTTTGCGCCAGGGCAGAGCGCAGGTCTTCAGCGGGTAATTCTTCAGTGCCAATCTCAAGGATGAAATCAGCCGACTGACAGGTTTGGGTGTCATTGATCGGGCTTTGCGATACGCTTTGTTCTTGCTTGGAAACCGATGAGGAGAGCCATGGAAATCCCAAACTTTCGCGTTGCGCCAGGTAGGCTTCTGCCACACGGCGTGACAGGTCGCGCATGCGACCAAAGAAATGTTGCCGTTCCGTGACACCAATGGCACCACGGGTGTCGAGGATGTTGAAGGTGTGACTGCATTTGAGGACATTGTCATGGGCAGGCAAAACCAACCCCTTTTTAAGGCATACATCTGCTTCGGCTTCAAACAGGTCATACATTTTTCGGATATGATCTACATTGGCTGTGTCAAAATAGTAGGTGCTGTGTTCGATTTCACCCTGCAGGAACAGGTCTCCATAGGTGCGCTGGTCATTGAAGTTAATCTCACGGAAATTACGGACATTCTGCAGCGCCATAGCAATGCGTTCAAGGCCATAGGTAATTTCTACCGAGACCGGATCGAGTACAATACCGCCTGCCTGTTGAAAATAAGTGAATTGGGTTATCTCCTGGCCATCGAGCCAGACTTCCCAACCCAATCCCCAGGCGCCCAACGCTGGTGAAGTCCAGTTGTCTTCCACAAATCGGATGTCGTGATGGGCAGGATCAATGCCAATGGCGAGTAATGACTGAAGATATAGTTCTTGCGGATTGCCGGGGTCGGGTTTTAAAATCACTTGAAATTGAAAGTGCTGCTGGAGGCGGTTTGGATTTTCGCCGTAGCGCCCATCATCGGGGCGGATTGAGGGTTCTACATAGCCAACATTCCAGGGTTCAGGTCCCAAAACCCGCAAATAGGTGGCAGGATTATAGGTGCCAGCCCCAACCTGGGTGTAGTAAGGCTGGGCGATCATACATCCGTGGGATCCCCAAAACCTCTGCAGTTCGAGGATGATATTCTGGAAGTTCATGGCTTCATTCATTGCTCGTTCGCTCCTTCAACATCGAATCACAATCCCACACCCTGTCTGGTGCAGGAAGTCAAAAAATTATACCATTCTCTATTGGATGCTTCAGATTGGATTCTGGACCGCGATTTCTTTCGCAACTTGTTCCGCAGAACTGAGGGCGGCGATCATGCCCAGGCCGTTCCAGGTGTTGTCGCCGACATAATACAGGTTGTCATAAGCAGCCTTAACCGGCGGGAAGAGGATACTGCCAGCCGGCAGGTCGTATTGGTCACGGAAATGGAGCGGGGTGGTGGCTTTTTCATAGATGATGTGGTTGGAAAAACCGGGCAGGTACGATTCCATTTTTCTCACGATGGTGTCGCGAAACGGGAAGACTTCTTTGTGCCAATCAATCTTTGCCGTCAGGTTAGGGACAGGGGTTAGAACGAGTAAGGAACGCAATGATTCATTGCCAATTTCAGGATTGTAAAGATACAGCCATGGGTCTGGCGGTAAACGCTGTTTACTGAATAATAATTGCATGGTGTCTTTATAGGTATGTGTAGTCAGAATGTTATGCAGGGAGAGATGATCGACAGCGGCGTCATGAACGATGTGCAGCAAAAAGAAAGAACTGCTCAACCTTCGGTTTGGCGTTTGAGGCATTGATGATCGATCAAGTAATTGTTGGGTTGTATAAGGGCTTAAATTGCTGATGATGGCATCGTATGTTTTCGGCAACCCAGAGGAGAGGCGCAAGCTTACAGCCTTTCTTTTTTCCAGCGTAATTTGCTCAACCGGTGAATTTAACACAATTTTACCGCCGAGATCATCGAATACCTCCACCATCTCAGCAATGATTGTTTTCAAGCCATCCTTCACCGACAAAATGCCCCATTGCTGTTCGATTGCATGGAGAAGCAAGGATTGGGGATTGTCATCATATGGATTGCGGCCGTAGAACAACGGGTAGAAGGAAAAAGCTTGCTGGATGAAGTCATCAGAAAAGTACGACTGGACTTCCTGCATCAAAGAGCCAGTGGAGACTGCGGATGCTGCTTTATGTTTCAAAGAAGCAAAAACCGAAGGCTTTTCACTGTTTTGCTCGGGTGAAGTGGCAAAAGACTGCTGGTATAGCAAATTAGCGCGTTCCAAAAAATCTTCATAACGATTGGCATCTGTGGAAGAAAATTGGGCGATATTATCGGTTGTGTTTGCCCGATTATTCTCAATATCGAGCCAATGGTTGGGTGTTTTAAAGATGCGATAATGCGTTTGCAACAAAGTCGCACGTTCAATATCCGCTAAGGACTTGCCACCAGCTTTCAACACCTGTGCCAATAAATGCGGCATGCGAATCACTGTAGGGGCGCTGTCAATGGCATGTCCTTCTAAGGCAACGCCTGCCGCTTTTCCGCCGGGATACGGTAAGGTTTCATAGATGGTGACCTGATAACCAAGCCGCACAAGGCGGATGCCCGCTGCCAGACCGCCAATGCCACTGCCGATGATGGCTGCCGTGAGGGCCATTAATGAACCAGATCCCC
>DSBE01000045.1 GCA_011053085.1 Chloroflexota bacterium | reverse complement strand
GGCATGCCGTCGGGGTCATACACCCGGTGCACTTCCATCAACGAGTCATACAACTTGTCGGCATCGGTCAGCATTTCGCTGCCGGAGTAGCCCTTTAACTTGCCAGCATGCACCCCGGCAAACGGCACCCACGGCACCTGTGAGGTGGTTTCGTGGCGGAAAACGGAGAAAAGCAATTCTTTAGAGGGCATCGTCAGCACCTTTCACAATGTTTTTGGCAAAATTAAGTTACCTACAACGATACCAGAAAAACCAGCGGCAGGAAGTCTTTTTCAATAAATGAAGGCGGATTGTCAGAAAAAAGAGAGTAGATCATCCTCGCCAAGCAACAACCGCTTGCGTAACCTGAACAACCATCCCCATCTATTGTCATTGCATGATTAATGTCCTCACAGAACAGGGAATTTGGTCCGGTCAGACATCGAATTTCACGTTATAATAAGCGCTGAGGTGAAGGAACGCGGTTTGACAGTTCATAGTCACAGCGTTATAATTCATCCTTGGCAAATCCAACAATTGGGAGAACGCGATGGACGATAGCGTCATGACAACACAACCACAAGAATTAGAACCTGGACAGACGGTTAAAGGTACTGTCAAGAAGATCAGCCTGGCAGCAGCCCTGGTTGATATCGGTACAGAAAAACCGGCTGTACTGCATGTGTCACAATTAGAAACCCCCGGTAAAGAACCGATCAAAAAGGTAGAAGACGTTCTCTCTGTAGATCAAGAAATTGAAGCCTACGTAAAACGTGTAACCAAAGATGTCATTCAGTTGACCATGCTTAAACCGGTCAAACTGCCCTGGCGCAAGATCGAAGACGGTATGGTCGTCAAAGGCACCGTGGTGCGTTTGGAAACCTTTGGCGCTTTTGTAGAAATCGGCGCAGAACGCCCCGGCTTGGTGCACATCTCTGAGATCGCTCATGGCTACATCAAAACCACCGGCGATGTCCTCAAAGAAGGGCAGGAAGTCGAAGTGCAGGTGCTTGAATCAGACCGCCGCAAGCGTCAGATCAAGCTCAGTATCAAAGCGCTGCAAGAAGCCCCCGAACCCTCAGATGATTATGCTGAGCAGCCCGATTCTTATCAGGGCCGCGACCGTGGCAGCAATGACCGCGGCGGGTACCGCGGAGGCGGCGGACGGCGCCCACGTCGTGAAAAACAGACCAATGTGAAACAGGCACTGAAGGAAGTCAACGAACCGGTTGATGAAACTGATACCGCTATGGCAGCCGCTTTGCGCGCCGCCATGGAAGGAGCTTCTAACGGTGATAAAGATTCCAAGAGCGGCAAACGCGCCAAAGACCAGAGCGCGCAGGATGACATCCTGTCACGCACACTGGGCAGCCGCTCGGATCAAAAGTAAGGAAGACGACGCATGTCGATGATGATGAAGCACAGAACTCATCACAAAAGACAATAGCCAGACAACAGGGAGGCGCTGGAACATCAGCCCTCCCTGCTTCTTTTAACAGCACAAAGCAAGTATGATAATGGAGAGAGGTGACAGCATGCAGACAAAATACGTGTTTTTAACCGGGGGTGTGGTCAGTTCGGTCGGCAAAGGCGTGACAGCCGCCGCACTGGGGCGCTTGCTCAAGTCGCACGGTTTCAAAGTCGCCATCCAGAAGCTGGATCCTTACATCAACGTCGATCCCGGCACGATGAGCCCCTACCAGCATGGTGAGGTGTTTGTGCTGGATGATGGCGCTGAAACTGACCTCGACCTGGGGCATTACGAACGCTTTGCCGACATCCGCCTCAACAAAGTCTGCAATGTCACCACCGGACAGGTGTATGCCGAAGTGATCAGCCGTGAGCGCCATGGCGATTATCTGGGCGGCACCATCCAGACTATCCCGCATGTCACCAACGAGATCAAACGCCGCATCCAGCAGGTGGCGCAGACCACCGGTGCAGAAATCGTGCTGTGCGAGGTCGGCGGCACAGTCGGTGACATCGAAAGTGAACCGTTCCTGGAAACGCTGCGCCAGTTGCGCTCGAACCTGGGGCGTGAGAACACCTTCTACATTCATGTCACCTGGCTGGTGTACCTGGCAGCCACCAAGGAATTAAAAACCAAACCCACCCAGCACTCCGTGCGCCAGCTGCGTTCGGTGGGTATTTCACCTGATATGATCATTGCGCGCAGCGACCACGAGGTCACCCATGACCTGTGCGAAAAGATCGCCGCTTTCTGTGATGTCGACATCAATGCTGTGGTGCCCATGGAAACCGCTGACAGCCTCTATGACGTGCCCATCAAACTGGAAGAGGCTAAGGTCGGCGAATACATCATCCAGCACTTCGGACTGGAATCGCGCCAATCTGCTGGCATGGAAGGCTGGCACTGGCTCAGTAAACAGATTCACAAAGAAAAACCAAAGGTCAAGATCGCGCTGGTAGGCAAGTATATCGAACTACAGGATGCCTATATCAGTGTACGCGAGGCATTAGAACATGCCTGCCTGCATCTGGGCGTGGAACTTGACCTGAGCTGGGTGCATTCCGCCGACCTGGAACGCTCGCGCGGATGGGGGCTGGTGCAATCCGCGCATGGCATCGTTGTGCCGGGCGGTTTCGGCCAGCGCGGCATCGAGGGCAAGATCGCTGCCAGCCGTTATGCGCGCGAACATAAGGTGCCCTATCTGGGCCTGTGCCTGGGCATGCAAACCATGTGCATCGAGTTCGCCCGTCACATCAATGACACCGAGGACGCCAATTCGACCGAATTCGACCCCAACACCGCCCACCCGGTCATCTCGTTGATGCCCGACCAGCAGCACATCACCGACAAGGGCGGCACCATGCGCCTGGGGCTTTACCCCTGCGAATTGCAGGAAGGCAGCATCTCGCGCCGCGCCTACGGGGTTGAACGCATCGATGAACGCCACCGCCACCGCTTCGAATTCAACAACGCCTACCGCAAACCTTTCGAAGAGAACGGCATGCGCTTCGCGGGAATGTCGCCCGATGGCCGCCTGGTGGAGGTTATCGAGTTAGTCGATCATCCCTTCATGGTCGCCAGTCAGTTCCATCCCGAATTCCTGTCGCGCCCCACCCGCCCACACCCGCTCTTCCGCGAATTCATCCGCACCGCTTGCGAAATCAACCAGATCTGCTGCGGCAACCTGGAAGTGCCGCCGGACTTCGATTAGCCCGTTTGCAACCAAACCACCGCTCCTGCGTAGATAATGGCGAATGAAGAAAACGCAAACAGAGGAGTGTAACGATGAATCAAAACAAAAAACTATACCGGTCTCAATCCAATGTCATGCTGGGCGGCGTGTGCGCCGGTCTGGGTGATTATGTGGACCTTGACCCCACCATTGTGCGCCTCATTTTCGTGGTGATGTTCCTGACGGCTTCCTTCGGTTTCTGGCTGTATTTGATCATGTGGATCATTGTGCCGCCCGAACCCGTCGACAGCGTTCAGGCGCGCCGCGCAGTGATCGATGCGCAGCCCCTCGACGACGAGGAGGTCAACCATGACTGAACAGCGCCTCTACCGTTCACGCGATGATTATTTTCTGGGCGGGGTGTGCGCTGGTCTGGCGCAGTTCTTCGGGCTGGATGCCAGTCTGATCCGCCTGCTGGCGGTGATCCTGTTCCTGACCGGCACGATCGGCTTCTGGGTATATCTGATCCTGTGGGTCATCATCCCGCTCGAACCCTGACAATCACTTTTACAACAGTAGAGAACCCGACCGAAGGGGAACCTGCGGCTGGTTTTTTGTTTTATTGAATGAGAATTAATCTTGGTGGGCTTGCTTTTTGAACTGCGCCAGTTTCTCCGGCGTCAGCTGCATTTCTGTCCACGGTTCGCGGTCATACACCATGATCGACTGCCAGTGTTCAAAACCCGCCTTCTCATAGAAGGTGCGCGCTTCGGTGGCAGCATCCAATACCATACAAATACGCTGCTCGCCGCCGGCGGCCTCATGCGCCATGCGAATCAGGCGTGTGCCGATGCCCTTGCGTTCATAACCGCGCGCCACCCCCAGATCAATGACAAACAGGTAATAGGCAAAGTCCGTCACCCCCAGGCAGGCGCCCAGCAGCACACCCTGTTCATCGCGCGCGGTGATGCCCACGTCATAGTTCTTCAGCAGGGTCGGTATGCGCTGCATGAAGTCCTCTTGCGGATATTGATTGCCAAGGTCGGTGCGGGTGAGGAAATCAGCGTATTCCTCAAACGTCAGGCGTTCATCGTTGTGGTACGTGATCTTATTGTCCATACAGCTATCCTTCAGAACCAGTAATGGGCATATTATACCTGTTGATACCCGCCTACGGCAACACCTGTCTATAAAAATCATAAAAATTCTGCCCTCGTTAATCGGATATTAACCTGCAGATATTGACAAAGGCGGGAATTACACGTAGAATACTTCCTTGGCAAGAACAACTATTTCATAGATGCCTTATTATTAGAATTATGTTCGAGAAAATGCACGAGTTTCAACACCCCGGTTGTGACATAGCCGCAGTTGCCGCATGCGCGGTGCTACTGCCCTGACCAGTTTTAAACCGGTAAATCGAGAAATTCGTCCAGACTGAATCGCGGGAAAAACTGCGGTTCTTTTTTTATTGTTAACTTGGAGAAGAGAGAAAAAACATGTTGGAATTTATTTTTGCAAATATATGGCTGACAGTGATCGTCGGGGTGATTTCCATCGCCGTGTTGGTGCTCAGCGCCGATGTGGCGGTGACCAAACTGACCGGCCTGGCGGGTTTTTACCGCCTGTCCACCACCTTTGTGGGTGTTACGGTGGTGTCGCTGGCCACCAGCATCCCCGAAATCGCCGCCCATTTCACCGCCTCAGTCGGCATCCTGCGCGGGACGTTGGACTATGAGATCAGCTCTGCCGTCGTGTTGGGCGCCAACATCGGCTCAGATGTCATCCAGCAGACCCTCATCATGGCGATCGTGATCTTTATCGCCGGCACATTGACCTTCAAACGCTATTTTCTCTGGAAAACCATGCTGCCCATGATCATCACCACCCTGATGTGCATCATCCTGGGCCTTGATGGCACCTATTCACGCATCGACGGCCTGATCCTGTTCGGTTCCTTCCTGGCGTACGTGGCCTTCCTGTATTATGATGAGCGCAAGCATTACAAAGAAGAAGACCATGGCTTCACCCCTGAAGGCGAGCGTCCGGAAGGTGTGCCCGAAAACGGGAAGGAAGCCCTGCACGATGCCATCATCGCCGTGCTGGCTATGGTAGTAACGGTCGCCAGTGCCATGGTGGCGCTGCAAGCCACCGAAGGCATCGTGGAAAACACCGGCATCAGCGGTTCCTTGATCGGTGTGGTCACCCTGGGCATCGCTTCGGCACTGCCTGAACTGATCACCGCCGTCTCTGGCATCCGCAAAGGCGACGCCGGTATTCCCCTGGGCACGCTGATCGGCTCCAACATCAGCAACCCGCTGGTCGCTATCGGCGGCGGTGCCATTATCTCCAAATACTGGGTGCCGCGCCCGCTGGTCATCTGGGACCTGCCCTGGGAAACCATCACCGGCGCCATCCTGTGGGGCATTCTGTGGTTCAACAAGGGCAGAGCCGGCAAGAAAACAGCCATCTACCTGACCATCCTGTACTTCATCTATCTGTCGATGCGCGTGATCTTCTTCGGACAGGACTGAAGCGGTTCGGTAACAAACTCAGCGGATCAAACCCTCTGCCAGCAGCAGCGAAGCGAGGGTTTTACCGTCCATGATCCTGCCGTCAGCAGCCATCTGGTAGGCATCCTGAATGGGAATGCGCACCAGGTCGATCAACTCGTCTTCATCCTGCTGTAAGGGCGCCGGGCTGAGTCCCTTCGCCAGAAAAATGACCAGATGCTCGTTGGAATAGCCCGGTGTCAGGTAAAAAGACCCGATCTGTGTCAATTGCGCCGCTGCCATGCCGGTTTCTTCACGCACTTCGCGCCGCGCACACTCGATGGGCGCTTCCTGCGCGTTGAGGGTGCCGGCGGGCAGCTCCAGCAAGGCTTGCTCTGCCCCCAGCCGCCATTGGCGCACGAACAGGATGTTACCCTCGCCGTCAATGGGCAGCACCACCGCCGCCCCGGGGTGCACCACCAGGTCGTAGGTCGGCTGCTTGCCGTTGGGCATACTGAAGGTCACTCTCTCAACATCAAAGGCTTTACCGCGGTAATGGGTTTCGCGTGAAGTGATTGAAATTTCTGACATGGGCACCATCCTGTAAGGTTAACAATTGGTCAGACCCATTATAGACGATAAATATCCGCTATAATAGAGAAGGAAGGAAACTGGTTTATGGCTGTCATTGTCTGCCCCAACTGTCAACACAATAACGAAGAGAACATGCGTTTCTGCGTCATGTGCGGCACTACCCTTGCCAAATACTGTCCGAATTGCCAGTTCGCCAACCCGCCGCTGGCGCGCTATTGCGGTATGTGCGGCACCAACCTGTCTGCCACCGAAGGAACTGCCCTCTTGGCAGGCGCGCGTCCCAAACCGGTGCCTGCCAGCCTTACCGTTCCGGCAGAAACCATCCCGACCAACAGACCCCAGACGGCAGGGCCCTTCGCCGAGATCACCCCGCGCGAACTGGTCGGTGAGCGCCACATGGCAACCGTGCTGCTGGCGGATGTGCAGAACTCCACCCGCCTGATGGAAGTCATCGGCAATGAAGCCTGGGTGCGGGTGATGAACCACATTTTCCAGGTGTTAGAAGCCGAGATCTACCGCATGGGCGGCGAGATCGACCAATACCGCGGAGATGGTGTGCTGGCGTTCTTCGGCGCGCGCTCCGTACATGAAGATGACCCGGAACGCGCCGTGCTGGCTGCGCTGATGACCCAGCGTTCTTTCCACCAGTTTGCCAAACAACTCAAGAAAGAATATCCCGAGGTTGACCTGCGCCTGCGCATCGGCATCAATACCGGTGAGGTGATCGTCACCAGCATCGGCAGCGAGCAGCACCTCGAAAAAACCGCCATGGGCGAAGCCATCGCCGTGGCAGCCCGTATGGAGAGCTCTGCCGAACCCGGCACGGTGCTGGTCAGCGAGTATACCTACAACCTCACCCAGGGGCAATTCGACTATGAATCGCTGGGCGAGATCGAAGTGAAGGGCATTTCGAAACCAGTGGCTGTCTATCGCCCTCTGCGCTTCAAAGAACAATCATTGCGCGCTGCCACCCGTGCCACCCACTGGATCGGCAGAACCAAAGTGGTCGAAACCCTGCATGAAAGCATCCTGGATCTCACCAACGGCAATGGCTCCATTGTGATGATCAATGGCGACAAAGGCATGGGCAAATCCTATCTGATCAACCATGTGCGCCAGGAAATCCGCCGCGAACACATCCTGCAAGCACGCGCCAGGGGCGAAGAAACCCATGACCACCAGGAACCGCATTATTGGTGTGTGGGCGCCTGCCGCTCGTACGGCCAGGCCTGGCCCTATGCCCTATGGTTCGACCTGCTGCAATTCTGGCTGCGTTCACTGCAGGAAGAACACCATGCCAGCGCCTCGGAAGTATTCTACAGCTTCATGGAAAGACACTGGTCGCAGGAACAAAATGGACTGGTGGCTTACCTGAGTCATTTCCTCGACCTGCCTATGGAAGAGGAAAAAACCCACTATCTCGAACAACAGGAAGCCCAGCTGTACCAGAGCCATTTTTACGAAGCTATACGCGAATGGGTACAGACATTGACACGCATCAAACCACTGGTGCTGGTATTTTCCAATTTACACTGGTGTGATGAACCTTCGCTTGACCTGCTCAAATTCTGCCTGCCGTTGAGCGACTCTGTTCCGGTGATGTGGCTGATGACCATGCGGCCGGTGCGCAATTCTCCGGCGTGGAATTTCCGTCATTACCTGGGTACCGAATATCCTCACCGCCTGGTATGGATCGAAGTCAAGCCCATGACCGCCGACGAAGGCAACCAGTTGATCGACCAGATCCTCGGGTCAGACTCGCTCGACAAAGATGAACGCGACTATATCTATCAACGCAGCGAAGGCAACCCCTATTATTTGCGTGAGATTCTCTTCACCATGATCGACAAAGGCGTACTGGCGTTCAATGAAGAAAGCGGCACCTATGCCCTTGATCCGAACCGCGAACTGAACGAACTGCCCGACAGCCTGCAGGGTATCTTGCAGGAATACATCGCCAATTTGTCAGCCGAAGAACGGCATGTGCTGCAGGTGGCATCAGTGATGGGCACGCGTTTCTGGCACACCTTGCTGCTGCGTATGCTCAGCATGGATGAGGAAACCCTCAACCGCCACCTGACCGGCTTGCAGCGCCACCAGCTCATCCGCGAAGAATTCATCGAAGAAGACATGGGCATGCGCTTCACTTTTGTGTCCACCCTCATGCGCGAAGCCGCCTATGAAAGCCTGCTGAAACCGCAGCGCAGTGCCTACCACCGCCAGTGCGGCGAGATCATTGAACAATGGCTTGAAGAGCATGCCAACAAAGTCTCGAATCTCAACCAGATCTATGCCTACCTGGCGCACCATTTCGAGATGGCTGGCGTGGCGGAAAAACAGATGATCTACCATGTCAAGGCGGCTGAAATTGCCGAAAACCTGCATGCCAACGAAGAAGCCCTCTACCACCTCGACCAGGCGCTAAAGGTCAACCAGGCGCTGGCGGAAGGTGTAGAAGGCGAAGAACGCAAAGAAATCCTGCGGACGCGCTTTGATATTCTTTCACAGCGCCGCTGGCTGCGGCTGATGATGGCCGATGTGCGCGGTTCACAGGAAGATGCCGAGGCAGTCCTGCGCCTGACCGAAGAAGAACTGGCAGGCGAACCCAGCCTGCGCATCGACGCCATCCTCATGTTCGCCTATCCTTCCACCTTCAGCCTGTTCACCGTGGAAGAATCAGAACGCATGGGCAACATGTGCGAGGAAGCCCTGTATCTTTCGCGCAAGCTGGAAGACCGCCAGCGCGAAATGGAAACCCTGGTCAAGATCACCTTTCTGCGCGCCAACGCCAGCAACCAGAATGTGTATGAACCCGCCATGCAGGCGCTCTCTCTGGCGCGTGAGCTGGGCGATGTCAATATGGAATTCAACATTCTGCTGAACTTCGGCTATTACCTGCTGGGGTATGACCAGACCGATGAAGGCATGCGCTATGTAGATCAGGCCTTGACCCTCAGCGACCGGGTAGATGACCCGCTGGCGCAGATGAACGTGCTCAGTGTGATCGGGCCTTCTTTCGAGCGCACCGGCGATTATCACCGCTGGCTGGTCGAGTACGAAGAGAAACGCCTGGAACTCAGCCGTCAGATCGGCAGCCGCATTGCCGAGGGCAATTCATTGATGAACTGCGGCATGATCCGCGCAATTTATCTGGGTGATTATGACCTGGGGCTGGAACAGTTGAAAGAAAGCATCCGCCTGTTGGGCTCAGCGCCCTCGCGGCTGTTTGCCATGCTGCGCCTGGCGCAAGCCTATGTGGAACTGGACAACCAGGAAAAAGCGCAGGCAACACTGGATGAGTCCCAGCCGCTGACCGTTGATTACACCATGGAACTGGCGCGTGTGGGCTACCAACTGGTGCAGATCATGCTGAACAACGAACAGGACGATCTGCAGCGCCTGATGGTGGCACTGGAACTGGCGCAGGATATCGACCGTCTGGCACTCGATCACGGTATTTCACACCAGTACCGCATGGCAGCAGCCTCACATGCCAGCTCCGTCCACCGCAAGTTGGCAGCCTTGCTGGGGGGTAAAAAGAACCTCAGTGACGAAGAAAAAGAGCGCCGCCAATACCATCTCGATCAATCACTGGCAACCGCCGAACTGTCGGTGTCCATTTACGAAGATTACGGCTATACGAATGCCTCTGAAATCACCGGTGAGTGGATCCTTTACCGCATGGGGCAGGCTCTCATCGCCCGCGGACGCCGTAACGACGCCCTACCCTTCATCCGCCGCGCCCATGAAGAGATGATGCGCAAGCATGACCTCATCCCCGAAGGTTCACCTCTGCGGCGCACCTTCCTTGAAAATATCCGCCACCACCGCCAGATTCAGGCGGCCTTCCGGCTGCTGACCTTCTAACCCCTTCACAAGAACCGCGAACGGCAAAAGACCGGCACTGCGCCGGTCTTTTGTAAGAAAAGGAGGTCAAAATGAAAAAGACTTACTTATCAAGGGATTTGCAACACCTGCCCCTGGCTGATTGTATACGGGGCTACCAGGTCGTTGGCAGCGATGATCTGCTCAGGTGACACATCGCCGTAGTAGCAGGCCACTTTGTAGATGTTGTCGTTCCAACTGACGGTGTAGGTGGCGGGATGTGCACGCAGGGCACGTGCACCGTGCGCTTCTGTATTCCAGACGCTGTCCTGCGGAATCTTCAACACGGCACCCGGAGAAAGCACAGAATTTGTGCTCAAGCCGTTGAGAGCCAGCAGGCTGGTGATATTCACATCAAAGCGGCGCGCGATGCAATAAGGGAATTCATCTGCTTGCAGTGTGTAGCTCTCGGGGCGGGTGATCTCGGGAATGGTTACTTCAGTTGGCTCAGGTTCGGGGGTTACTTCTTCCACCGGCACTTCAGCCTCTTCTTCGGTTGCTTCGCCCTCGGGTTCTTCCACCTCTTCGATAATCTCGATGCCGTTGTCTACCTCAGCCTCTTCCTCAGCGGTGTCGGTAATATCCAGCGTGGCGATCGGAATGGCCAGGGTGGGCATCACCACCGGTTCGGTGGTCTTGGGGCGGTTGCAGCCGCCCAACAGCAGCAAACCCGCCAGCACAACGATTATAGTTAACAGTGAAATTTTTCGCATTTTTTTCTTCATTCTACTTCTCCTGAACGTTCAGGTGTTTATTTCTTGTTGCCAGAAAGACGGCAGCAATCTGCCTCGGTGAATCCAATATAGCATAAGTGGCAAAAAAACAACAAACAAACACACTCCATGAATCTCAACCAGCCAAAGCGCTGTCAACCATTGTGATGCAATTCCTATGCCAGACAGGGAAGGAAGATTATTTTTTGCCGAGCAGGGTGCGCATGCGCTGCAGCGCAAAACGCACATTTTTCACCGCGCCTCGTTCATACTGGTTCAAAGTCAGCATGCGCGCCGCCGAAAAATGGCTCAAGGCGATGATGCTGTCCTGTATCAACGGCAGCAGCTGTGCGCTGAGCGCCTCGCGGGCCTCATTGCGCGTTTGTTCTATCTGTTGATCACGCGCGCGCAGCCCGCTGAACAGGCGGTTAGAGAGCAGAAACATCGCCGTAAAATGACAGGCGGTCAGCACCAACTGGTGCATGTTCTTGCTGTAGTCGATCTTGCCGCGTTTTGCCAGCGCTATCGTGCCGATCAGGCGGTTTTGCACCTTGATGGGCGTCACCATCACCAGTGCGCCCAGCCGTTCCAGATTGACGGCCTGCAGGTCACTTTCGCCAGCCACCCAGGCCTCACCGCTTTCAAACACCCTGGCGCTGAGTTTGTCCATCCATTGCTTGTGCAGCGCGGCGGTTACACTCTGCGGCATGTTGCGGCTGGCTGCCAGCAGAAATTGCTGTGTCTCAAAACTTTCCAGCACCACCCACCCGCGGTTGCTGTCGGTGGCGGTCATCAAGATAGCAAGCACCTGGTCAACGGCG
>DSBE01000189.1 GCA_011053085.1 Chloroflexota bacterium | reverse complement strand
CACCTGGTCCGCATTGCGGATAGTGCTCAGGCGGTGGGCGATGACGAAAGCCGTACGCCCTTCCATCAGGCGCAGCAGGGCTTCCTGAATGTGCTTCTCGGTGCGGGTGTCAACAGATGACGTGGCTTCGTCCAGGATCAGGATCTTGGGGTTGGCAAGGATGGCGCGCGCGATGGAGAGCAGTTGGCGCTGTCCCTGCGAAAGGTTGCTGGCGCGTTCAGAAAGCTGGGTGTTATAGCCTTCTGGCAGGCGGTGGATGAAGGTTTCGGCATTTGCCAGCCGTGCGGCTTCATAGACCTCTTCATCAGTAGCATCCAGCCGTCCGTAGCGGATGTTATCCATCACGGTGCCGCTGAAGAGAAAATTGTCCTGCAGCACAATGCCCAGTGACCGGCGCAGGTCATCCACCTTGAGGGTCTTGATCTCGTTATTGTCGATGTAGATAGCGCCTTCATCAATGTCATAGAAGCGTGAAAGCAGGTTGATGGTGGTGGTCTTGCCCGCGCCGGTGGGACCCACCAGGGCGATGGTCTGGCCAGCTTTGGCGTGCAAATTGACTTTTTTCATCACCGGAACATCTTCCACATAACTGAAACTGACGTTTTCAAAGCGCACATCTCCGGCAATGTCATCCACAGGAAGGGCATCCGGCAGGTCGATCATTTCGGGTTCGGTGTCGAGGATCTTGAAGACACGTTCAGCGCCCGCCAGGGCAGATTGCAGCGAGTTATATAGTTCTGATATGTGGCGCAGCGGCTCGGTGAAGCGCTGCACGTAGTTGACGAAGGTGGCGATCAAGCCGACGGTTACGCCGCCGATACCACTGACCGCCAGCCAGCCGCCGATGCCGATGATGACAGCCACATCCATATTGCTCATGATGCCCATCAACGGCATCAAAACCATGGAGATGGTCAGGGCGCGAATGCCGACATTACGTACTTCGTCGTTGGCCTGGCCGAATTGCTGCATGGATGATCTGTTTTGTCGGAAGATTTTGACCGCGCGCTGTCCAGAGATGGTTTCTTCCATGACGGCATTCAGTTCACCGGTAGCGCTCTGTAACCGGCGGAAATTTTTACGTGATAGGATGGCGATGCGCCCGGTTACGAAGAACATGATCGGAGTGACGATCATGGCTGCCAGTGTCAGCCACAGATTCAGGGTAATCATGACAATCACCACCCCCACCACAGTCAGCAGATTGCCGATCAGTTGGGTGATGTTTTGCGAAATGGCGCGGTTGATGGCGTCAATGTCGTTGGTGAGGCGGCTCATCAGGTCGCCGGCCTGGTTTTCATCGAAGAATTTCAATGACAACTTTTGCAGATGGCCGAATAATTCGGTGCGGATTTGTTTGAGCATGCGTTGCGACACACTGGCCATGATGAAGGAAGCAGTGAATTGCAGCGCTGCGCTGGAGAAAAATACCACCAGCATCAACACTGCCGTCTGCCTGAGCCCTTCCAGATCACTTTGCAGGATGTTGACATCGATCGCCCTGCCCAACAGGATGGGATTGACCAGCCCTAATAGGGTGTAACCAATCACCAGGAAAACAGTGACGATCAACGCCCATTTGAATTTGGCAAAATATTTGAACAGACGGCGGGTGGTTTGCCGGAAATCCTTTACGCTTTCGATGGGCATGGAACCGGGTCCGCGTCCTGGCCCGCGCCGTGGGGCTGAGCTGCTGCGGGAGCTTTTAGTTGCGGTTGTCATTGTTTACTCCTCCATTTCCGAGTTGTGATGTGTAGATGTCGCGATAGACCGGACACCGTTGCATTAATTCCTGGTGATTGCCGACTGAACAGACCTCTCCATCTTCGAGCACGATGATCTTATCGGCGCCGAGTACGGTGCTGATTCGTTGGGCGATGATGAAAGAGGTGCGCCCTTTCAGTACTTCTGCCATTTCTTCCTGGATGCGGGCTTCGGTGTCCACATCCACCGCGCTGGTGGAGTCGTCCAGGATCAGGATGGCGGGATCCATGGCTACGGCACGCGCGATTGATACACGCTGTTTCTGCCCGCCCGACAGGTTAGCGCCGCGTTCGCCCACATGGTATTCATACCCTTCGGCAAAGCTGTTGATGAAATCTTCCGCCTGCGCCACACGGGCAGCGCGTTGGATCTCTTCCTCGCTGGCTTGCGGCCGTCCATAGCGGATATTGTCGCCAATGGTGCCGCTGAACAGGATCGCTTCCTGCAGGGCAATGCCGATCTGCGATTGCAGCGATTCTTGCGTGACATCACGCACATCAATGCCATCGATCAGCACCTCTCCTTCGGTGACCTCGTACAGGCGCGCGATCAGATTCACCAGGCTGGTCTTGCCGGAGCCGGTAGCGCCCAGAATGGCGACCGTCTCGCCGGGTTTAACCGAGAAATTGATATTCTTCAACACCGGATCACCATGTTTGATGTCGCCGTTTTCGGATTTGGCACGATAGGAAAAAGATACATTTTTGAACTCCACCTGGCCTTTTATGGCGGGCATCTCCTGCGCGCTCGGGCGGTCCACGACTTCCTCAGCAGCACTGAGTACTGTCCAGATGCGTTTGGCAGACGCGCCGGCAGATGCCAGCATACCGATAATCATGGCAAGGAACAGCAAGGGGAACATGACCATGCCCAGGTAGTTAAGGAAGGCAATCATCTCACCCAGCGTCAGGTTGCCTTGAATGACCTGGTTGCCGCCGGAATAGACCACGATCACAATGCCGATGTTAAGGATGAAGAACAACAGGGGGAACAACCCGCCCATTAATCGCCCGGTGGTGATATTGAGTTTGGTAAAATCTTCATTGGCGGTTTCGAAACGCTGGCTTTCGTAGTCCTGGCGTACGAAGGATTTGACCACACGCATGCCGGATAAATTTTCCTGCAGTACGGTGTTGAGTTTGTCCAACTTTTGCTGCACACTGGTGAACAGCTTTTGCAGCCGTGGGATGAGGAAGCCGATCAGCACCACCACCACGCCCATGATGATCAATACGCGATACCCCAGGAAGGTGCTGGTGCGGAAGATCATGAAAAGCGCACCAAACATCATCAGGGGCGCGCGCGTGGCGATTCGCATGAGCATGCGGGCTGCCATCTCCACCATGTTCATGTCGCTGGTGAGGTTGACGAGAAGTTCGCCGGTGCCGAGATGGTCAAGGTTGCCAAAAGAAAACCGTTGAATTTTGCTGAAGAGGGCTTCACGCAGGTCATGACTGAAGCGCTGCGATGCTACGATCGAGGCGGTTGAGTTGATGATGGCGAATAATGCCGATAGCAGCGAAGCACCCAACATCAGCAGGGCGCTGCTGATGACGATTTGCAGATTGCCGGCGTTGATGCCCTCGTCGATAGCGCGCTGTGTGAGGCGTGGGATCAACAGGTCAAAAGCGACCACGATGAGCAGCATGATGATCGACAGCAGCACCAGTTTCCAATATGGTTTCAAATATCTGAATACTTTTCCTAATGCACCCATAAATTTGTTCTCCTAAGATTCTGTTTTCAAGGCTTTTTGTTGGTTCTGTGCGTTTTCACACAGTCCGGGGTTAATTTTTTCAAACAATTCAGTCAGCAGCTGCAATTCCTGATCGGTCAGAGTGCTGAGTTCACGTTCCACGGCAGTACGGTGGGCACGGCGGGCCTGTTCGATGCGCTGACGGCCGCTTTCGGTCAACGCGGCAACCACCACACGGCGGTCTTGCTGTGAGCGCTGGCGCTCCACCAAACCTTCTTTTTCAAGGTTGTCGATCACGAGGGTCATATTGCCGGGGCTGCGGCTGATGCGCTCGCTGATCTGGCTCAGGGGCATGCCTGCTTGATGTTCGAGGGTCATTAATGTATAGAATTGCGAACGGGTCAGGTCGCCGTAGCCGCCGCTGTTTTCCAACTTGTTGTGCAGATGGCGCAAGGTGTGGCTCATCACAATGAAGGTGCTGAGCGGCCATCCCATTTCCTCTGGATTTATCAATTTGTGCATGGGAATCCTCCCGAAATTACTTCAATATCAAAATATATCATGCTACAATTTACCACAGATAAGTATTACAATCAAGGGATGATCCGGCGAATTTACATATTTTTAAGATTGTTGTCAGCTGATGACCAATATCATGACAGCCGTCATATAGAAATAAACCAAATATTTATGATAGACTAAACCAGTATGCATTCACCAAAAGACAACCGACCTTCGCTTCGCATTTTAATCATCATGGCAGCCGCAGTGATTGTGTTGGTGCTGCTGGCGGTCAGTGTCAGCCAACTGGAATTGCAGGAAGGCTATACGGTCCCGGTTGCTGAGCAGGATGCGGGCGGGATATTGGAAGAAAACCCCCCTACGACCAGCGGAGAGGTTTTTGAAGCCATTATGCGCGGTTTTTTGGCGTTGACCCTGGTGGCTCTGCCGATTTATATTATCCAATCTTTGTTCAGCCCTGAAGGCCGCCGCCGTCTTCTGGCCAACATCCTCATCATTGCGATGTTGTTCGTGTTCCTCAATCTGCTGAATGAGCCTGAGGAAAACCCGCAGGAGTGGGAGCAAGAGGAGCAGGCCGAAATGGGCGGCAATCCGTTTGAGTTCCCGTTTGAAGACCCGGATGCCGAACCAGTGCCGGAGATGCCGGAAGAAGCCCCGGCCTGGGTGAATACCCTGGTTATCATCCTGCTGGTGGGGTTGATGGTTGCCATCGTGGCCGGCATCTACCTTTACGTGGAGCGCCAGCGCCGAAGGCGCATGAGCGCGCTTGACCAGGTGGCGGAACAGGCGCAGGATGCCATCGACAAATTGCGCGCTGGAGCGGATTTTAATTCCACTATCCTGCAGTGTTATTACGAGATGAACCGCACTGTCAGCGAAGAACTGGAAGTCAGGCGCAGTGGTTCGATGACCGCGCGTGATTTTGAGGATTACCTGATCGACAAGGGCATCCCGTATCGCCCGATTGATGACCTGACCAAATTGTTTGAACGCGCCCGTTACAGCAACCGCGCGCCGGCACCCTCTGAAGAGAGCGTGGCGGTGCAGGCATTGACCGACCTGGTGGATGCCGTTCGCCACCTGGCAGCGTTGAAGGAGGCCGCATGAACGAAGAGCGCGACCTTTTCCCGCTATTCCTTGCCATCGCTGCCACTTTGCTGGTGGTGGGGGGGTTGACGGTTGTATTCTGGGAGTTCGTCAGCGACAATATAATCCTGCCCATCTACAGCATGATAATCCTGATCGATTATGCTCTGGGGGCTGTTCCACAATTGCTGTATCTGGTGCTGGTGCTGTTGATATTCACTGGTGTGGCTATCTACCGTCTGGTCGTCACCTTTCAAAAACAGAAGGAATCTGCCTATGTTTCCGAAAAGCGCTATGGCAGCAGCATGACCTCACGCTATGATTTCTGGAACCGTATTTGCAACAACTTGCACCGCAGCCATTTTGCGCATGAAGAACTGATGCGCTCCTCGCGCAAGTTCATCCTTGACCTGCTCGCCAACCAGCAGCACTGCGATGTATATGAGGTTGAACGCATGGTGCTGGCGGATGAGTTGGATCTGCCGGCGCATATACGTGCGCTTTTGTTGGACCGTCGCTTTAAAAGCAGCCTGCCCAGGCGCAGCTTTTTCAAAGAGCTGGTCTATCGTATCCGCCTGATATTTCGCCCTGAAGAGTATAGCTATTTTGCCGCCACCGAAGCCATTGAGGCAGAGGTCGACGCGGTATTAACCTTTATTGAACAACGATTGGAGATTTCCTACAATGAGTGATCAAGCCAAACCTTCCCAGCCCTCGATTGTGCCGCAGTTGAGTGAAAAGGTGTTCAAAGAGATTTCCAACGCCGTGGTCGGCAAGCAGGAAGTGCTCGAAAATATCTTCGCGGCCTTCCTGGCGGGCGGCCATGTGCTGTTAGAAGACTATCCCGGGCTGGCGAAGACCCTGATCGCCAATTCATTTGCCGATGTGTTGGGGATGAGCTTTCACCGCATCCAGTTCACGCCTGACCTCCTGCCGGGCGACATCACCGGCGGGTATGTCTATGACCGTGCCGAAGATGCCTTTGTGCTGCGCAAAGGGCCGATCTTCGCCAACATCATCCTGGCGGACGAGATCAACCGCGCCTCGCCGCGCACACAATCAGCCCTGCTGGAGGCGATGCAGGAACACCAGGTAACCATTGAGGGTGTGACCATGCAGCTGCCGGAACCCTTCATCGTGATCGCCACGCAGAACCCGATCGAATATGAAGGTACTTTTCCGCTGCCGGAAGCACAGCTGGACCGCTTTCTGGTGAAGCTTTCCATCGGCTACCCGACCCGCGAACAGGAAGCTGAGATCCTTGCCCGGCGCCGTCAACGGCGTGAAGATGATTTTCACCTGGCGGCGGTGTCTGATGCCGCGCAATTCCTGCAAGCCAAACAGGACATTGAGAATGTCTACCTGGATGTAGATGTGGAATCATACATTGTGGACTTGATCCAGCGCACCCGCCAGAACCGTAAGATTGCGGTGGGCGCCAGCCCACGCGGCAGCCTGGCGCTGTTGAAACTGGGACGTGCCTGGGCGGCGATCTATGGGCGTGATTATGTACTGCCGGATGATGTGCGCCGCTTTGTTGAGCCGGTGTTGAGCCATCGCATCATCCTTGACCCTGATTTATGGGCGATGCCCAATGCTGCTGAAGGCGTCATTGAAGAAATTGTTCATTCCACGCCGGTGCCGGTGATCAACGCGCCGCTATAAGCCTGATATTTTGATGAAACCCCCCCTGTTCCTCCTGTTTCTGTTCACGCTGCTGTTCGTACTGGCTGGCATGATCACATTGTCAGGCGAGTTGATCGCGCTGGCAGCGCCGTTTCTGGTGATGGCGATCGTGTCGATCATGACCCGCCCGGCAGCGCCGCGGCTGCGCTTTGAACATGAAGTCTCGCCAAAACGCGCGCGGCAGAATGAACCGCTCAACATTGAGGTCAGGATCACCAATCAAGGCGCTGATATTCCCGAATTGGTGGTGAGTGAAACCATTTTCGAGGGTATGCGCGTGCTGAAAGGCACGCCGAAGGTGCTGGCGTACCTGCCTTCAGGCGACAGCCTGGCACTGGAATATACACTGCAAGCCAGCCGCGGGCGCTACAACCAGTTCCTGACACAGCTGGCATTGACGCAGCCATTGGGGGGATTTGAGTGGAAAGCGCTGCACAGCGATGCGGTACCGGTGCTGGTTTACCCGCAGGCAGAAACCCTCAGCCCGATTCGCATTCACCCACCGCAAACGCATGGCTTTGCCGGTTCAATTCCTTCGCGGCGCGGCGGTTCTGGCCTTGATTTTTTGACCATCCGTGAATACCAGCCGGGCGATTCTTTGCGCAAGATCAACTGGAAGGTGTCACAACGCGGCAACCAGACCCTGTATACCAACATCTTTGAGCAGGAGCAGGTGGCAGATGTGGGCATCATTCTGGATGCGCGCCAGCATGTCAACCTGGCTGCCGGACAGGATTCGATTTTTGAGAACAGTGTCAGTGCGGCGGCATCACTGGCGGAATTGTTCATCGGCGACGGCCATCGCGTCAGTTTGCTGGTGTATGGCTCTGGCAAGCAGCGCGTGTTCCCGGGCTATGGGCGGCTGCAGCAGCGCCGTATACTGGACACTGTTTCCGCGGTGACGCCAGTGTTGAATTTCGCCCTGACCAACTTTGACAACCTGCCGGTGCGTTTCTTTGCGCCCAAAAGCCAGATCATACTGATCAGCCCCATCGTGCGTGAGGACATTCCCTACATCCGCAAAATGGTTATGCGCGGGTATGGTGTCATGCTGATCAGCCCCAACCCGATCAAGTTCATCGCAAAGGCGCGCGGGGACAATGATTCCCTCGGTTATCGCTTTGCCATTGCAGAACGCACATTTATGCTGCAGCAGCTGCGCCAGATCGGGGTGCAGGTGGTCGATTGGGAGACCGGTGAAAGCCTGAACAGCACCCTGCAGCGGTCGCTGCACACCCTGCAGCCCAATATCCGCCGCGGGAGGATCCTGGTATGAAGCAGATCACCTTCACACGCATGAAAAGCATCCTGTTGGCGTTGGTGTTTGTGTTAGGCGCGCTTTTCACTGTGCTGGGGGCGTTCGCCAATCTGACGGTGCTGTTCATTGCCAGCGCTGTCACCGCTGTGTTGTGGCTGGCAATGATCCTGCGCGGAAAAACAGATTTGCACACTGTTTTCTTCATCCTGTTCGTGGTGTTGATACTGTATGGCGCGATTGAGGGGATTGCTCTGCCCTGGCTGGCGGTGTTGCTGGTGTTGAATCTGGCTGCCTGGAACCTGGGGCGGTTTGAATACCAGTTATCACAATTTGACGTGGTTCATAATCAGCGTCAGATGGAAGACCACCACCTCAAACAACTGGGACTGACCCTGGCGGCGGGTTTTTTCCTTGCCATTCTGCCCTCCTTCCTGCAACTGGAGCTGCCGTTCGTGATCGTGATCGCGGCGGTGCTGGGCTTTGTGTTCTTACTTGGCGCTGGCATGAGCGCATTGGCACCACGCAAGGAAAAAAGGGAATAACTTCCCTGCTTGTTCGCCCATAGCCTAATTTGTGGGGGTAGTAAGTTTGAAGATTACCTTGCAATGGTTATTTCATCGATGATATCACCGTCAATATCGATGGCTTGCAAGTAGATGGTATCCTCGTCAATCTCCAGCAGCACATAACTGGAAACGCGGCGCACGAACTGACTCTCAGGTAGATGTTGCCCCAGCGCGTAGGTAACGGCGGAACCGCTGCCGGCTACGATGTAATGAATATCATTCACCAGTAAACGCTCGTAATGGTGAAAATGCCCCGAAAGCACCAGCGGCACGTTGGCGGACTCGAATTGCGGCACCCAAAAATTGCGCAGGGGGGCGCTATCTTCAGGATGTACGCTGCTGGAACTGAATGGTGCGATGTGGAACACGGCAATGGTGGTGGTTTGTGTGTCTTGCAATTGCTCCGCCAGCCAGGCGTCCTGTTCCGCCCGTCCAGGCATGCCCCACATCGCCACGGCATCCAGTAAGAGGAAGCGCACGCCGTAATAGCTAAGGGCGTAGAACTGGCGGTCTGCCATCGGCGGGGCAGGCGGAAAGGCAGTGAAATAGAACGGTTCATCGTTGTAGCGGATATCGGCATCGTAATCGTGGTTGCCCGGCACGGTATACACCGGCATTTGCTGCAGGAGCGGTGCAAAGGGGGTATAGAACTTCTCGGCATACGACACGTATGGATCGACGCCCCATTCGGTTTCGTCAACGACATCGCCCAGATGAAGCACAAAATCCAGATTCGCGGCAGCCATTTCGTTGACAAATTGCTGTGTGATCGCATCACCAAACGAGGCGTCACTGATCACACCGATGCGCAGCGGCGTTTTTCCAGAAGGGAAAGTAACGGCCAGCGGCCAGGGTTTACCCAGGAATGCGGGCTGTGTCCATTGTTCTTCGCTGGTCAGCACTGGCAGTACATGGTAAGTCGCGCCGGGGGTAAACCCCTCAAACGTGAGCAGGTGGCGGGTATCGGCGGTATCCCATGCTTGTTCCTGTACCAGCATGCCGGAATCATTGACCAGCAGCAGCCTACCTTGCGCAGGCTGATCCAATTCAAAGAAGATGGTGACGCTGTCACTGGTCAAATAGCGGATAGTGGGTGGGATACGATAGGCGATCTCACCAAGGGGAAATGCCAGCGGATAAGGCGTCACCGTGGGTGATGGCGTGGGTGTGGGTGACAGGGTGGCGGTAGCGGTCGGTGCAGGTGTGGCTGTGTCAAGCGTTTGCGGTGTCGTGGTTGGCAAAACGGGGGCAGCTATGGTCGGTTCAGCGGGCATGGTTGTGCAGGCAGCCAGACAGACGAGACCGATCAAAAGGATGACCAGCCGCCTGACGCTCACTGCGGCATACCATCCTTGACCCATTGGACGACGATGTCCTCAACCTCCTGCATAGTGTGTTGGGGTTGGTAGCCGAAGTCGCGCTTGGCAGCGGAGATATCGTACCAGTGGCTGAGCGCCAGTTCACTCGCCAGAAAGCGCGTGATGCGCGGTGTGCCTTTCAGGCGCAGTGTGCGGTAGATGAACTCCAGCAGCCCGCCGGCAGCGCGCGCCACAGGCAGGGACAGGGTCACTTTCGGCTGCGGGTAGCCGGCACGCTCCAGCAGGCAGCGCACCCACGGCCACAGCACCACCGGCTCATCCTGGCTGATGAAATAGACCGAGCCTGCCACCGGTGAATCAGGTGTGAGGCGGTCGGCTGCCAGCAAGTGCGCGCGGGCGACATCTTCAACAAACGACAGATCCACACGGTTGCTGCCGTCACCGACCTGAGGCAGGCTGCCGCGCGCGGCGGCTGCCAGCAAAGCAGGCAGCAGGTGACGGTCGCGCCGTCCGATGATGAGGTGCGGGCGCAGGGTCACCGTCGATAGCGAGCTATCATTGGCTTGTGTGACCAGCTGCTCTGCCAGCGCTTTGGTATGCGGGTAGTGGCATTCATAACTATCGGGATAGGGATAGGATTCATTCACGCCTTCATGGGCCTGGTTGTCAAAGATCACGCTGGGGGAACTGCAATTGACCAGTTTCTTGACACCATTGGCGCGGCAGGCGGCAATCACGTTCTGTGTGCCGATGACATTGCTGCGGTAAAAATCGTCCCAATCGCCCCAGGCACCGGCTTTGGCGGCGATGTGAAAGACACACTCGATGCCCGCGCATGCTGTAATGATGGCGGATTCATCTGCAAGGTCGCCCTGAATGACATGTGCGCCGATGGCGGTTAGTTCTGGGTAGCTGCCGCGGGTGAAAACCACAACCTCGTCACCGCGTGCCAGCAATTGCTCAACCACATAGCGGCCGAGGAAACCGCCGCCGCCGGTTACCAGCGCTTTCATGACAACCTCTTTGCCGCCCAATCACGCAGCTGCAGGCGTTCGATCTTGGCGTTATGGCGCACATCCACGGGGAAGGAGCGCGGGTAATAGAGGATGGTCTCGATGCGGCGGGTCTGTTCATGCTGGCTGCCCAGCGATAGCAGGCTTTCAGAGAATTTGACACGTTCTTCCACCGAGCGTGGGAATTTGCCGGGCATGGGTTCCACCACCAGCACCGGAATCTGCGCGCCTTTTGCGCCCACACCCACCACGGCACAGCGAAAGACATCTTCGTGCAGGTTGAAGATGGCTTCGCAGGGCACCGGCAGCAGCAGCCCGTCGGCGGTTTCCACACGGTGTGATTTGCGCCCGCAGAACCACAAACGGCTTTTTTCATCAAAGTAACCCAGGTCACCCATGCGGTGCCACACGGCGTCGCCTTCGTAGATCTTTGCCAGGGCGGTCTGGTCGGGGCGGTTGAGGTACTGGCGTGTGACCACCGGCCCTTTGACCGTGATCTCACCGACCTCGCCCTGCGGCAGCGCAAGGCTGTCGTCCCATTGCGGTATGACCTCATCGTTGATTTTAATGATGCGCATGGTGATGTTGCTGACCGGACGACCTACGCACATACCGTGCCCCTGTTCGCTGAGGGCGGCGGTTTCTGCGAGAATCTCGCTGCCGCTCATCATGGTCAGCGGCATGGCTTCGGTGGCGCCATAGGGAGTGTAGACCTCGCCGCCTTCCAGAATGCGCGTGTAGGCTTCAATCAGCGAAGGCTGCACTGGCGCGCCGGCCATTAAGATGCGTTT
>DSBE01000120.1 GCA_011053085.1 Chloroflexota bacterium | reverse complement strand
GTATCACAATTCACGCTGTATGCCGACACCAAGAAGGGCCACCGCCCCAGTTACGTGAAAGCCGCCCCGCCCGAGATCGCCAGCCCGCTGGTGGATCGCCTCGTGGAGATGCTCAACGAAAATGGCGTGCCCACCCAGAGCGGCATCTTCGGCGCGCATATGCTGCTGGAAATCTTCAACGACGGCCCGGTCACGATTGTGATGGAGCGGTGATTCTGAGAACTTTGAGTATTTAGGAAAACTCAAAGTTCCCTAAACTTCGGAATGTTTGACCACCCATTTCTTCGCTTGCTATATAATAAAAAGTATCCCGAAGCAACGCGAGGAATACATGAAAGTCATTATACAGATGCCCTGCCTCAATGAAGAAGACAGCCTGCCGGTGTCGCTGGGCGATCTGCCGCGCCAGTTGGAAGGTGTTAACCAGGTGGAATGGCTGATCGTCAATGACGGCAGCCGCGACAACACCGCGCAGATTGCTATCGCGCACGGCGTTGACTACATCGTGTCGCATGTGACCAACCTGGGGCTGGCCCAGGCTTTTCTCTCCGGCATCAATGCCTGTCTGCATTTCGGCGCCGACATCATCGTCAACACCGACGCTGATAACCAGTATTGCGCCGAGGATATCCAGAAATTAATCGACCCCATCCTGCGCGGAGAGGCGGAATATGTGATCGGCACCCGCCCGGTGCGCGAGATCAGCCATTGGTCGCCGGTCAAGAAAACCTTGCAGCATCTGGGCAGCTGGGTGGTGCGCAAAGCCTCGCACACCGAGGTCAAAGACGCGCCCAGTGGTTTTCGTGCCATTACGCGCAGCGCTGCCATGCGCCTGCATGTCTTCAACCAGTACACGTACACCCTTGAAACCGTGATCCAGGCGGGGCGCATGCGCATCCCAATCGTGTCCGTTGACATCCGCACCAACGGCTTTCTGCGTGAAAGCCGCCTGATCTCCAGTGTCAGCCGTTACCTGCAGCGTTCTTTTGTCACCATCCTGCGCAGTTTCAGCACCTATGAACCGCTGCGTTTCTTCCTCACGCCCGCCATGATCTTCACTCTCGCGGCGGTCATCATCGGCATCCGCTACCTGACCTTTTATTTTCAGGGCACCGGCGCCGGCCATGTGCAATCGCTGATCCTGGCAGTGATCCTGGCGGTGTTATCGGCAGCCTTGTTCATCGTGGGGTTTGTGGCAGATTTGATCAGCGTCAACCGCCGCCTGCTGGAAGACATCGATGTGCGCTTGAAAATGCTGCAATTGCAGCACCAGCTTGATCGTAGCCCGCACACACCGGTGTTTAACCACGCTTACCTCACCTTCCAGAAGAAACCATGAACCTGTTAGCCCTGGCAGAGAAACTCACCAAGAAGCACTATACGCCTGCCCAGCAGGCGAACATCATGGGCGATACGAACGGTGCTTTTCTGGCGCATGCCGCTGATGACACCCTGCGTGAACACAGCGCATCCGGCGGGGCGGTGACCGCCATTCTTCTGCACCTGCTCGAAAGCCGCCAGATCGACGGAGCGCTGGTCAACGAAGCCTATGTGGAAGATGGTATGGTGAAAAACCGCTTCCTGATTGCCACCAACCGCGCCGACCTGCTGCGCGCGCAGGGCAGCAAGTACATGGCGGTGCGCTTTTCCGCCCAGGCACTGCCCCTCATCAGACAGTTTGACGGACGTCTGGCGGTGGTGGCGCTGCCCTGTGACACCGCCATCCTGCGCGCCGCTCTCCAGCATGACGAAGCACTGGCGCAAAAGGTGATCTGGCTGATCAGCCTGTTTTGCGGGCACAACAGCCTGCCTGAGCTCACCCAACATATTGTCGCAAAACAAACCCGGGGCAAGGATTCTGCCCTGACCGCTTTCCAATACCGCGCGGGCCATTGGCGTGGTGAAATGCGCCTGTCATTTGCTGATGGCAGCCAGACGATGGTACCTTTTGAGTCTTTCAGCAACTATCAAAACTTGTTTTTCTTTTGCGAGAAGAAATGCCTGTACTGCCACGATCATTTTGGCTACGACAGCGACATCTCCGCCGGGGACGTGTGGCTCAGTGCAATGAAGGATGCAGCGGTCAAACCCACCGCCTTGCTGTCGCGCAGTCAGCGCAGCGCTGTCTTGCTGCAAGCCTGTATCGACCAGGGCGAGCTGCAGGCAGAGTCGGTAGATACTTCTCTGGTACTGCAGAGTCAGGCGCGTTCGGTGCGCGGCCACTACAACCTGTCAGCACGTTCCAAAGCCGGTAAACTGCTGGGGATAAAGATTCCGGATACCCTGCATGCAAAGGTCAACCTGTTCGACTGGCTGACCGCGTTGATCATTCTGGTCAATTACCGCCTCTCCAGCAAAGCCTGGGGCAAGAAACTCATCTTCGCCCTGCCGCGTCCGCTGCTCAAGCTGTATTTGTACCTGTTCAAAGGGATCGAAAGCCTATGACGCAAGCCCTCCGCATTGCCATCATAGGCGGGACGCTGTGGGGCAACCGCGGCGCCCAGGCCATGCTGGAAACTACCATCGGTGAGATGCGCCAACACCTGCCGCAGGCGGAGTTTGGCGTTTTCTCCTATTATCCTGAAAAGGACCGCGCCCTGCTGAGCGACCCGACCATTCGAATTTTTGATGCCAGGCCACTCACCATGGCGGCCAAACTGTTCCCCCTGGCTCTACTTTACAGAATCCTCTCCTTTGTAGGCATCCGTTTGCCGCTGCCCGAAAGCCTCGCCTTCTTGCGCGACTGCCAGGTGCTGTGTGATATCGGCGGGATCACTTTCAACGATGAACGCCTGAAATACCTGCCCTTCAACGTGCTCAGCATCCTGCCTGCCATGCTGTTAGGCACACCGGTGGCGAAATTGTCGCAGGCCACCGGCCCCTTTGAAAACCCGATAAACCGCATGGTATCAAAATTCCTTTTATCACGCTGCTGCCTGGTGGTGGCGCGCGGCGCGATCACCGCCTCGCATCTGAAGAAATTAGGGATTAACCCGGCGCACACGATGGTCGCCGCCGACATCGCTATGCTTTACAAGCCCGACTACGCCCTGACTACTGAAAACGTGCAACAAGTTGAGGCTCTCCTGAATAAACTCACCACCCGCCGGCAGGTGATCGCGGTCTCACCCAGTGTGCTGGTGTATAAAAAGAGGTATGAAGAGTACCTGCACCTGCTGCTTGACCTGATCGAGTCGGCAGCGGCTGATGGGCGCGAATTTGTCATATTCCCCAATGCGAGCCGCGCTTCTTCGAGTAAGACCCACAACAACGACCTCATCGCCCTGCGAGCATTGCGCCGTCTGGCGCAGCAGCGCCTGCCGCAAACCCTGCTGTCATCAATCCATTGGGTTGATTATGACATCAACTACGGCAGCATCCAGCGCATCATCTGCGCCTGCGACCTGCTGATCACCTCGCGATTTCATGCCATGATCGCCGGCCTCACCTGCACTACCCCCACCCTGGTAATCGGATGGAGCCACAAATACCAGGAATGTCTGGCGGGGTTCGAGATGGAATCCACCGCTTTTGATTACAGCGCTGATACGCAGCAGATACTGCAGGCAGTCCCAGCTATGCTGTCGCACCTGGCTGAATTCCGCGCCCAACTCACCGAGCGCCTGCCTGAAAACCAGCGCAGCAGTGCCAGCCAATTTGATCGACTGAAGGAAATCATCACTTGGAAAAACTAAAGAACTCTAAACTGCTGGTCGTCATCAAATGGCTGTGGATGGGTGCTGTGTTTGCGGCGGTGGTCTACTACATCATCACCAATTTCCCGCGTGTGCAGGAGTATTTTCAAACCATCCACTGGCTGCGTTTTGTCATTTCTTTCCTTTTGCTGCTCTCTGCCAAACTCCTGGTCATCGAGGGCTCGCGTGTCTCGGTGCAATCTGAAGGTATTTCATTGTCATACTGGAAGTTTCTTTCCATATTCAGCCTGACCGCCCTGGGCAAATACCTGCCCGGCGGCATGTGGCATCTGCTGGGGCGCTATGGCGCTTATCGCAGCGAAAAAATTGACAACAACCATTCACTGCGCGCCATGCTCGCTGAAAATATCTGGATAATCACCAGCGCTTTTATTGCGGGGGTAGCGGCATTGCTGCTGTTGAACCGTGACGTGCTGCTGGCAAACAACATCAACCTGACTGCCGCCCAGGCCTTTCTCATAACTTTTGGGCTGGTTCTCGCCTGGGTCATCGGCTTGTTGATCACCCAGCGCTATGTACAATCTTCCCATACATTACAACCGCTCTCGATTTTGCGCGTAATGGCGGTGTATTTTCCGGCCTGGTTGTTGTTCAGCCTGAGTTATGGCTGGTTGTTTCCCACCGTTGACCTGTCCACCTTGAAACTTGCCGTTGGCGCTTTTCCGATGAGCTGGTTTATCGGTTCGGTGAGTATCTTTGCGCCCGCCGGCATTGGCGTGCGTGAACTGGCGCTGACCGTTTTCTATGCCGCCACTGAATATGCCTCGCTTGCCTTAATCCTGGCATCGGTGCATCGAGTGTTGTGGGTGCTGGCAGAGTTGACCCTGGGTTTGGTGACCATCAGTGTGGATACATTGCGCAAAAAAAGCGGGAAACAAAACATCTGAAGCTTCCACGACAGGCTCCCAGAAGAGGCCAATTAACTGCGCCCTACGCCCACGATTACCAGTGCGGTGACAACAACGCAGTCTTATCGCTGCTTGCCACCCATCACGCGCGTGGAATTCAACACCGCCAGCAGTGCCACACCCACATCGGCGATCACTGCCAGCCAGATATTGACAATGCCGAACGCACCCAGCAGCAGCACAGCCAACTTGACTCCCAGCGCGAAAACAATATTCTGCCATACAATGCGCCGCGTGCGCTTGCCGATGGAAATCGCTTGCGCCACTTTTATGGGGTCGTCCGCCATCAAGACCACATCCGCGGTTTCGATCGCCGCATCTGACCCGAGTGCGCCCATCGCAAAGCCCACATCTGCGCGCGCGATCACCGGTGCGTCATTGATGCCGTCGCCGACAAATGCCACAGCATGTCCGGTGTTGTGCATATAGTCCTCCAGCAGGCGCAACTTGTCCTCTGGCAGCAGACTTCCGTGGGCGTTGTCTATCGCCAGGTCGCGGGCAGTATCAGCAGCGATAACAGAATGGTCGCCGGAAAGCATCACCAGTCGCTGTACGCCCTCCGCGCGCAATGCCTGCATCGCCGGCAGTGATTCCGGTTTTAGTTCATCACCGATGCGGATGTAACCCAGGTCATCACCGCCGCGGGTGACATGCACCAGGGTGCCGCTAAGTTCGCAGCATTCCGGTTCGTGCGAAATCTTTAGATAGTGCAGATAGGCATCGTTGCCAGCGCTGACCATCACCCCATCCACGCTGGCGCAAACACCCTTGCCGGGGGTTTCTTCGACATCGCTGATGCGGGTGTAGTCCACCGGCTTGCCGTAGGCTTTCAAGATCGATACCGCGATCGGATGGGTGGAGGAGGCTTCGGCATACGCCGCGGCTTCAAGCAATTCCTCCGCGCTGTGCCCAGCATGCGGCGCAACCTCCAGCACCTTGAACACACCGCGCGTGAGGGTGCCGGTTTTGTCAAACACCACTGTGCGCACCCGGCTGAGGGTTTCGAGGAAGTTAGCGCCTTTGATCAGGATGCCCTGTTTGGAAGCCGCCCCCAATCCGCCGAAGTAGCCCAGCGGCACGCTGATCATCAGCGCGCATGGACACGAGATCACCAGCATAACCAGGGCGCGGTACAGCCAGTCGGTGAAGCGCGCGTCGGGCAGCAGCAGCGGGGGCAGCAGCGCCAGCAGTACTGCCGCGGCCACCACCACGGGGGTGTATACTTTGGCGAAACGGGTGATGAAGCGCTCGGTTTTCGCCTTGCGATTGGCGGCATGTTCCACCAGTTCCATCATGCGCACCACGCTCGATTGGGCAAATGGTTTTTCCACCTGGATTTCGAGCAGCCCATCCCGGCTGATCATGCCTGCCAGCACGCTGTCACCAACCTCCGCACGGCGCGGCACCGATTCACCGGTGAGGGCGGCGGTATTTAGCTGCGCCTGCCCGGCGCTGACGATGCCATCCAGCGGAATGCGTTCCCCCGGGCGCACGATGATGGTCTCGCCCACCGCCACTGCTTCGGGAGCGACAGTTTCAAAGCTGTCTGCTGTCTTCCGGTGGGCCTGGTCAGGGCGTATTGCCAGCAGTGATTGGATCGAACGGCGCGAACCTGCCAGCGAACGATCCTGTAGATAATCGCCCACCTGGTAAAAGAGCATCACGCCGATTGCTTCAGGGATTTCGTGGATGGCAAAGGCACCGATGGTGGCGATGCTCATCAGGAAATTTTCATCAAACCAGTTCCCCGCGCGCAGGTTGCGCCAGGCGGCTTTGAGCACATCCAACCCCACCAGCAGGTACACACTCCCCAGGATCAGGTATTCAGCGACCCCGAACAACAGGCTGTGGAGCCGGGCATGAAACACTAGCCCCAGCAGCCAGAACACGGCGGCAATCCCCAGGCGCGCCAGGCGTGGCCAATCCTGAGGATTCGCGTCCTGCTCGTTGTGTAGATAACGTTCCAGCGGCTCGATTTCCACCGCCGGTTCAATATTCGTGATCACCTGGCGCACAGCAGCGAGGTTATCGGTATCCAGCGCGAGGGTGCCGCTGGCGAAGTTCAGGCTGGCACTGCGTACACCGGGGGTTCGTTGGAGTTCTTTCTCAATTTTGGCGGCGCACAGCGCGCAGTCGAGGTTTTTTAGCCGATATTTCTGTTCTTGGGTTTCGTAGTGATCTGTCATGGCGGTTTTCCAGCGGTTAACGGCGGGATTGATGCAGGACGTGGTCAAGCCCTACGCGGTAGATGGCGAGAATGTGTTCGTCATCCAGGCAATAGAACACCTCGCGGCCTTCCTTGCGCGTACGCACCAGGCGCATCTGGCGCAGTGAACGCAGGTGGTGGGAGGTGGCAGATTCACTCAATCCGACCGCCTCCGCCAGGGTGTTAACATTCACCTCGCAATTTGCCATCGCAGCGATGATGCGCACGCGCGAGGTGTCGCTGAAGGCACGGAACAATTCCGCCACGTCTGCGGCGATTTCTTCATTCAATACGTCGGGGGTTGTATCCCGCATGCTATCCTTTCGGGTGAATATATGAATACATGTTCATATATTCACATTATAATTCCTTATCCTTGCCTGTCAAGGATGAAAAATTACAACCATTATAGGGGTCAACATCCAGCCACCACAACCCACAGCGGGCGCAAGCCGTTTACGGTACAATGTCCCCATGCATCTTGACTACCTGACCTTATCCTGCTGGAAGCAGGAATTCAACCAGCGCCTGCCTGCGCGCATACAGCAGATCGTGCAGGTCAGCCCGCTGGCGATCGGCATGGAATGTTATGCCGGCGAACGCTTCTACCTGCAATTTTCGGCAGAGCCGCGCCAGCCGCATGTGCTGGTGGTGCCTGAGAAAGCACGCCGCGGGGTGGAAACATCACCGCCCTTCGTGCTGCAGATGAAGAAACTGCTCAAAGGCGCACTGCTCACCCAGGTCAGCCAGCCGCCCTGGGAGCGCATTTTACGCTTTCATTTTCAACAGGGGCAGGAAACTTACACCCTTGTGGCAGAATTGATGGGGCGCTACTCCAACTTGATCCTGCTTGACAGCGGCGAGATCATTCTGGAATCGCTCAAGCGCCTGACCAGACGCCTTAACCGCTTCCGCGAGGTACTGCCCAAACGCCCCTACCAGCTGCCGCCGGTGCCAGCGCATCACCTGCCGCCCGAAGAGATTGACTGGGATTATCTGCTCGCACGGCGCGAAGAAGGACAGTCACTGGCAAAACTGCTCTCCGGCAGCCTGCTGGCGGTGAGTCCCACCCTGGGGCGTGAGATTGGAGCGCGCAGCGGAAGCGAGGCCACCCCGCAGCGGTTGGAAGATGCTTTCCTGCAGGTTTTCTCCTGCGGCTGCCAGCCTTCACTGGGTTACGATGAGGTAAACCGCCTGGTCGCGTTTGCCCCCTACCCGCTGCAGCAGTGCGCGCGCAGCGAACCGGCAGAGAGCATGAACGCTGCCATCCTTGCCTACCAGCAGCACGGTGAAGCCATGGATGCCTATGGCGAGGCACGCGGGCAGGTCACAGCCCTGCTGAATGACGCCCTGGCGCGCACACGCAACACGATCGAACAAATGCGCGCGCAATCGGTCAGCCAGATACAGATCGACCGCCTGCGCGAGAACGGCCAACTGCTGCTGACCTATCAGTTCATGATCGAAAAGGGCATGACGGAACTGACCGTCAGCGATTACGACGACAACCCGCGCACGATCGTCATTGACCCGCACCTTTCGCCCAGCGAGAACGCCCAGGCATATTTCACCCGCTATGACAAAGCACAGCGCGCCAACGAAGGCCTGCCGCAGCGCCTTGCGCACGAAGAAAAAACCCTGCAATGGCTGGAGCAATTGGCATCTGATGTGTTGGTCGCTAACTCGCGCCCGGAGATCGATGCTGTGTTCAATGCGCTGGTGGAAGGCGGCTGGGTGAAAAAGGAACGGCGTCAGCGCCTGTCGCAGGGCGGGCCGCTGCGCGTGGAAGCTGGTGAATGGCTGATCTGGGTGGGGCGCAGCGCCCTGCAGAATGAACAGGTCACTTTCAAGATGGCTGCGCCGGAAGATTTATGGCTGCATGTGCATGACCTGCCCGGCGCGCATGTCATCATCAAAAGCGGCGGGCGCGAGGTGCCGCCTGCCGTGCTGGCGCATGCCGCCCGGCTGGCCGCCTACTACTCCCCCGCGCGCAAGAGCGGTGGCGGGGTGCAGGTGGATGTCACCCGGCGCAAGTTCGTGCGTTCCATCCCCGGCGCGATCAGAGGGCTGGTCACCTACCGCGAAAGCGACAGCCTGTGGGTGGAAGACGCTCAATCGCTTGAGTAAATAAATCCGTCGGGCACTCTTGCTGCCTTGCGATTGTCTGGATCGGTTGACTGCGACCCAAATTGACGCAATTATACCGAAAGCACTTCAGATTGCAGGGTTTTTCATGCCCGAATTTTCCAACGTCATAACGACATCCGGTACAATCAAACTAACCATGAGAACCCCCGCCGCTTCTCCGCTTTTTATTGGTATTGACTGTTCTACCAGCGCCTGCAAAGCATCCGCCTATGACCTGCAAGGCGTGCTGCTTAGCAGCGGCCGTGCCGAAATCCCCCTCTCACAGTCCCTGCCGGGCTGGCATGAGCAGAACCCGCATGACTGGTGGCAAGCGCTGTGCAAGGCTTTGCGAGCCTGTACGCAAACCATTGACCCCGCCAGCGTGCAGGGCATCGCCCTAAGCGTTCAACGCGAGACCTTCGTGGTTATGGATCGCAATCATAATCCTTTGCGTCCAGCTATCCTGTGGATGGACACCCGCGCCTATGCTGAAGTTGAGGTGTTGCAGCCCCTGCTGCCGGATTTTCATCAGCACACCGGCAAACGATTGAGCGTCAACCTTATCCCGCCCAAACTGCGCTGGCTGGCTGCCCATGAACCGCAGACCTTCGAGAATATCGCCCAGGTGTGGGATGTACATGCTTACCTGAGCGCCCGGCTGACCGGTGAGGCAGCCGCCAGTTGGGGCAGCGCAGGCCCTACCGGCTTGCTGGATTTGCGCAGCATGCAGTGGTATGAACCTGTGTTGGAAGCCTGCGGCATCACCACCACACAGTTACCGCGGTTGGCTGCCCCGGGCGAATACATCGGCTCGCTCAGCCCGCAGACGGCGCAGGCGACTGGACTGACCGCGGGCACCGCCGTGTATGCTGGCATCGGTGACGGGCAGGCGGGCGGCATCGGCGCGGGCATCACCGGCCCTGGCTGCTCCTACCTCACCCTGGGCACCTCTGTCATCTCTGGCACATTCGCCCCGCAATTCGTGACCAGTGATGCCTTTCGCAGTATGGTGGGCGGCAGCCGCGGCACCTATCTGCTGGAAACCGTTCTGCTCAGCGGCACCTATATCCTCGATTGGTATCTGAACACCCTGTTAAGCGGCACCAGCGATCACGCCGCCCTCAGCGCGCAGGCAGCCAGCCTGCCGCCGGGTTCCGAAGGCCTGGTGGTCTTGCCCTATTGGAATAGCGCCCTTAACCCTTACTGGGACGCGGACGCGCGCGGGGTCATTCTCGGCTGGCGCGGCAGCCACTCCCCCGCCCATGTCTACCGTGCCATCCTGGAAGGCATTGCCTTTGAACAGCGTCTGCATACGGAAGGGGTAGCGGATGCCCTGGCCACACCCATCGACCGTTATGTCGTTATGGGCGGCGGCGCGCGCAATGACCTGTGGTGTCAGATCATCGCCGATAGCTCCGGGCGTGATGTTCAGCGCACTGCCCTGCCGGAAGCAGCCACCCTGGGGGCTGCCGTGCTGGCTGTGGTGGGTAGCGGCGCACTGCCAGACCTCAACATTGCCGCGCAGAAAATGAGCGCTGTGGAGGATGCTGTCTATCAACCACAGACTGCCGCACAGGCGCAGTATGAGCGCCTCTATCAGCAAGTTTACCTGCCGCTCTATCCCGCCATCAGAGAACTAAACCGCCATCTGTCGCGTTTATGTGGTTAAAGGCAAAAAGCGCGGGTGATTGGATTGCCCGCGCTTTTTGTTATAGGCTGGTTTATTCTTCGTCGTCTTTGGAAAGTACTTTGAAGAGGATGCTGACACCGGCAAACACCAGGCCTAGCGCTGCGCCCAAGATACCAGCGGTCAGCGGGGTGAAAACGGTTTGTACTTCCTCCGCTGTGACATCACCGGCCGCTAACAAAACAGCCTTCACACTGCCTGCTTCCAGGTCGCCGCAGCCCATGATGCCAGCGGTCAGAGGGCCAGTCATTTTGGCATCACCGCTGCCGATTACCAGTGCATGGCTGTTTTCTATGATCAATGACTCGCCGCCAATCACCGCCGCCGCCCCATTATTGAGGGAAACCTGCTGCGCCTGCACCATGCCAATGGCGCCCTGGGTGACACTGACCGTGTGGGCATCCACCTGTGCCGCAGCGCCGTTTTCGATAGTAACGGTATCGGCTTCAATATACTGCGCGCCGCTGTTCATCAGATGCACCTCTTTGGCGCTTACCGAGGAAAGCATTTCTCCTTCAGCTTCGTAGCTCTCCAGTTCATATTCGGTTTCGATGCTTTCGCCTTCTGCCACTTCTTCGGGAATTTTAATTTCGTCATTCATTGTCTTTCTCCTGTTTGTATATTCTTTCTCTTCCGTTTGAGAATGTTGATAGTATCGGACACAAAACTATGGATTATTAGTGTCTGTATTAATTATACACGGAATTTTCCACTCTGAACGAGCCGCTCTCTTTGCCCAACACGCATTTGATGGCTTCATAACAATGCAGGGGCATGTAATGGCCCTGCCCGAAAAAGAAGACAGGCCGTTGTCCACCGCCCTCAGCACAACAGGATGCTCCTTGCGGTCGGCCGAATGGACAGAACCCCCTCACCCCGGCACTCAATTCAGCGTGGCGCGAATCTCTGTCAACGTTTGCCGGCAAACGGGGAACTGCGCAAACAATGCCTCCAGCGTGGCGCAATCCTCGAACTGGTCGCAGTGCGCACAGGTTTCCACCCCTTTTTGCGAGGCGCACACACTCACCCCGCATTCAGTGCAAAAGGCGATACGCACCCCGGTCCCCTTACAACCGGTGCATTGCACTGTTTCCCAGGTGGCATCTGCCAAACCCCATTGTTCACGCGCCAT
>DSBE01000167.1 GCA_011053085.1 Chloroflexota bacterium | reverse complement strand
TTACTCTGACGGGTGGTTCCTTCCACGAAGTGGATTCATCGGCGATGGCTTTTCAGATTGCGTCCACGTTTGCTTTTCGTGAGGCTTTTCAGAAGGGCAATCCAACCCTGTTGGAACCGATCATGAAGATGGATGTGTTGGTTCCTGAAGAATACACCGGCGACGTTCTGGCACAACTGAACCAACGCCGGGCAGAAATCAGTGGTATGATGTTACGCGGCACCACGCAGTCCATTCATTGCACTGTGCCGCTTTCAGAGACATTCGGCTATGCCACCGAATTGCGCTCTGCAACACAGGGGCGCGGCGTGTTCACATTGGAATTTGATCACTATGCGCCTGTAACCGAAGAAACTTTGAAAAAATTTACCAACTAACCAAAGGGCAGATGAAGTAAATAGGTGAAAAATGGCAAAACAGAAAATTCGTATTCGACTCAAGGCTTATGATCACCGTGTGTTGGATCAGTCCGCCAAACGGATTGTTGAAACCGCGGAACGCAGCGGCGCCCAGGTGGTAGGGCCTGTACCCCTTCCTACCCGGATTGAAAAGTTCACCGTGCGTCGGGCATCATTTATTGACAAAGACTCACAAGAGCATTTTGAGATTCGCACCCATAACCGCTTGATCGACGTGCTGGATCCGGCGCCGAAAACCATCGATATGCTGATGCGTTTGAACCTGCCGGCGGGCGTTGATGTCGAAATCAAGATGAATTGAGCCTGGAGCAATTTTTGGCTCAGGTGCTGATCTGGTGACAGATCAAACAATGTGATTGTCTCACTGAGTGAGCGACCAGATTGTATGACAAGTGAATTGGGGAAGACATCAATGAAAATTGATGAATACCCTTGATGAATACTCGCAACTGGTGTATACTAATTCGGTTTGAGTGTTCTCAACAAAGGCTGCCGATAGGCAGCAAGGGTGATGAAAGAGCGCTTTGAAGGGTCCTGCAAGGAAAGGCATCCAACAAAGCTGCTGACTGCACCACCTGGAGATGATGTGACCATGCCCTGGTCTGACAGTCTCGTCAATACTTATTCTTTTAAAGGAGAAATAGATAATGTTCAAAGGGCTACTAGGTAGGAAAATCGGCATGACCCAGATTTTCGATGAAGATGGTGTGGCAATACCCATCACGGTGATCGAAGCTGGGCCTTGTTTTGTTACCCAGGTGCGTGACCAGGCTCGTGATGGTTATGCGGCAATACAGCTGGGTTTCGAAGAAGTGAAGCCGAAGCGGTTGACCAAAGGTCAATTGGGCCATCTTTCCAAAACAAACCTGCCGCCACTGCGTTTTCTGCGTGAATTCCGCACCAAAGAGAATGACGTGAGCGAAGGTGATGTTGTGAAAGTGGATATCTTTGAGGTTGGTGAACGTGTGAACGTGGTAGGTACCACCAAAGGACGCGGTTTTGCCGGTGCGGTAAAACGCTATAACTTTGGCGGCGGCCCCCGCACCCATGGTCAGTCTGATCGTGAACGTGCACCTGGTTCCCATGGTGCTGGCACCACGCCAGGCCGTGTGTGGAAAGGCGTTAAAGCCCCCGGTCACATGGGGAATGAACGTGTGACGGCTGAAAACCTGAAAATTGTGATGATCGATGTTGAGCGCAATTTGATCGGTGTTCATGGCCCAGTTCCTGGCGCACGCGGTGGTTTGGTCATGATCAAACCCAATAAGAAGTCGAAGTAGTAGCAGGAGGAATACACCATGAAAATTGATGTCTATAACATGGAAGGCAAAAAAGTGGATGCGGTGGAATTACCCGCCGAAATCTTCGAAGCCCCTGTTCGCGTCGATCTGATGCACCAGGCGTTTGTTCGTCAAATGGCCAATGCACGCCTTGGCACCCACAAGACCAAAGTGCGCAGCGAGGTTTCTGGCGGCGGACGAAAGCCATGGCGCCAGAAAGGCACCGGACGCGCCCGCCAGGGTTCCATTCGTGCAGCGCAGTGGGTCGGTGGCGGCAAGATCCATACCCCCATGCCGCGCGATTATTCGCAGAAAATGCCACAGAAAATGCGGTTGGCCGCACTGCGCTCAGCCCTTTCTGCCAAGGCTGGCGAAGACGGCCTGATCCTCGTGGACAAAATGACATTACCGGAAGCGAAGACCAAAGCCATGGCGAAGGCATTGAATGTACTGGCGGGTGAGAGCAGTGTTTTGATCTTGATCCCATCTACCGATGAGGGCTATGAACTGGTTGGACGTACGTCACGCAATTTGCCGGATGTGAAAACGCTGGATGTCAGCTACTTGAACATTCGGGATCTGCTAAAGTACGACCGTGTGGTTATGCCCGTGTCGGCAATTGAAGCCATTCAGGCGCACCTAGGTTAGGAGGGCAGACATGAGTTCCATTTATGATATTTTGCGCCGTCCTGTGGTCACCGAAAAGACCAACTACCAGGCGTACAATTTGAATCAATATGTTTTTGAAGTTGCCATAGACGCAACCCGCTCGCAGATCAAAGATGCAGTGGAATTGTTGTTTGATGTTGAGGTGTTGAAGGTTAACATTAACAAAATGGCGGGAAAGCGCAGCCGCAATATGCGTACACGTCAATACCGCCTGCGGAAATCGCCTTACAAAAAAGCGATTGTGACCCTTGCACCCGAAGATCGAATTCCTATCTTCGAAGGAGTTGAGTAAACCATGCCAGTGAAAGTCTATAAACCTACATCGCCTGGACGGCGTGGTATGACAGGCCACACGTTTGAGGAAATTACCAAGTCAACACCTGAAAAGGGTTTGACCATTCGTTTGAAGAAGACTTCAGGCCGTAACATGTACGGCCGTATCACTGTCCGCCACCGTGGTGGTGGAGTGAGTCGCCGTATCCGTCTGGTTGATTTCAAACGTGATAAATTAAATGTGCCAGCCAAAGTGGCTGCGATCGAATATGACCCCAACCGCACAGCACGCCTGGCGCTGCTGAACTACGCGGACGGTGAAAAACGCTACATTGTTGCTCCCCTGGGTTTGAAGGTCGGTGACACTATTGTGGCGGGCGAGAATGCTGATATTCGCCCGGGCAACGCTTTGCCCATCGCGAACATCCCCGTTGGTACATTGATTCACAATATTGAGCTGCAAGAAGGCAGAGGCGGGCAATTGGCTCGTTCTGCTGGCACAGCCGCCCAATTGTTGGCAAAAGAAGGCCAGTACGCGCAAGTGCGTCTGCCATCTGGTGAAATTCGTCTGGTTCGTCGAACCTGTTTCGCCACCATCGGTCAGGTTGGCAACCTGGATCACAGCAATGTGAAACTGGGTAAAGCCGGCCGCAAACGACACATGGGCATCCGCCCTGCCGTACGCGGTTCTGCCATGAACCCCAACGATCACCCGCATGGTGGTGGTGAAGGGCGTCAGCCGATCGGTATGCCGGGTCCAAAATCTCCGTGGGGCAAACCAACCCGTGGGTATAAGACTCGTCGAAACAAAAGGACGGATAAGTACATTGTTCGTCGGCGTAAGAAGTAATCGGAAAGGGTTTTGATTATGTCAAGATCATTGAAAAAAGGGCCGTTCGTAGACCCGAAATTATTGGCGAAAATTGAGCAAATGAATGCCAAAGGCGAGAAAAAAGTGGTTCGCACCTGGAGCCGCGCCAGTGTGATCTTCCCGCAAATGGTTGGTCATACCATCGCTGTGCACAACGGCCGGCGTCATGTGCCGATCTATTGCACCGAGAACATGGTGGGACATCGTTTGGGTGAATTCGCGCCCACTCGTTTCTTCCGCGGGCATGTTGCAGAGAAATCCCGGAGGTAATCGTGGCTACTGATGTTCGAGCGAAATTAGGCAACTGCGGTGTCTCAGCCCAGAAAACCAGGTTGGTGATCAATGAGATCCGTGGTACCAATGCTGTGGAAGCGCTGGCGAAACTGTCATTCATGACACAGGGCGCTGCTCCGCATGTCAAAAAGCTTTTGGCTTCTGCTGTGGCCAACGCTGAAGAAAATTTTGGATTAGATCGTGATGATCTGTATGTGTATCGCATTTTTGCAGACGAAGCAGCTACCCGCAAATGGCGCCGCTTTGGTGCGCGAGGACGTTTCAAGCCTATTTTGCGGCGCAACTCACATATTACAGTGATTTTACGTGAACGTGGTGATGAGTAGGAGTTGAAAAAGCATGGGTAGAAAAGTACATCCAATTGGATTCCGTCTGGGGATCAATCGCACCTGGAGCGGACGCTGGTTCGCAGAAGGTGAAGATTATGTCGATAAATTGCATGAAGACCTGGCCATTCGCAAGCGCATCCCTGCGATCTTTGCAGAGGATGAGAAAAAAGGCAATCCGGGTATTTCTCAGGTGGAAATCGAGCGTTTCCCCGGCAAATTGAAGGTGACTGTGCACACAGCACGACCGGGTGTGATGATCGGCCGTAAAGGCGAGACCATCAAAGAGATTCGCAGAGAGCTGGAAGAAATGACCGGCGAAAAAGTTGATCTTGACATCAAAGAGATCAAAGCGCCCGAACTTGATGCCTTTTTGGTCGCGCGCAACATTGCTGAACAGATTGAACGGCGTGTTTCTTATCGCCGCGCGATGTCGCGGGCTATCCAGGCCACCATGCGCCAAGGCGCAGAAGGCATCAAAGTGATGGCTGCTGGCCGTCTGGGCGGTGCTGAGATGGCACGTACGGTCTGGCTGCGTGAAGGACGTGTTCCGCTGCAAACACTGCGTGCAGACATCGACTTCGCCAAAACAGAAGCCTGGACCACCTATGGACAAATCGGCATCAAGGTCTGGATTTATCGTGGCGAGGTGCTGGGCACCCTGGACGAACAGGCTGAATCCACTGAAGGCGTTTACGTCAGTGAGTAAGGAAAGAGGTCAGACATTATGTTAATGCCGAAACGTGTTAAATATCGAAAAATGATGCGCGGCCGTATGAAGGGCAAAGCGCAGCGCGGAGCCGAAGTCTCTTTTGGTGACTATGGGCTGATGGCGCTGGAACCTGCCTGGATCACTGCTCGTCAAATTGAATCTGCCCGCCGTGCGATTGTGCGTGTGATGAAACGCCGCGGCAAGGTTTGGATCCGGATTTTCCCGGACAAACCCTATACACACCAGGCAGCGGAAACCCGCATGGGTAAAGGCAAAGGCAATGTGGAATACTATGTGGCTGTGGTGAAACCCGGCCGTATGATGTTCGAATTGGGCGGTCTGCCCGAAGACATTGCCAAAGAAGCCCTGCACCAGGCATCGTATAAATTTGGCATCAAAACCAAAGTTGTCGCACGCGACGAGGCCCTGGGAGGTTAATGATGAAAGCCACTGAAATTCGAAAACTGTCTGATAAACAGCTTGAAGAAAAAATGAATGACGCTCAGCAGGAAATGATGAACCTGCGGTTCCAGTTTGTGATGGGACAGATCACCGACACCAGCCGTTTCAAGGTGGTTCGCCGTGACATTGCCCGCATGATGACAGTGATGCATGAGCGAGAACTTGCTGAAGAGGTGAAAGATGAATGACCGCCGAAGAATGGTTGGTGTGGTTTCGAGCAATAAAATGCAGAAGACCGTTTCTGTAGATATTACCCGGACCTATCGACACCCGGTGTATAAGAAGGTTGTCCAGAAGACCCATCGCGTGAAAGCGCATGATGAGTTGGGTTGCAACGAAGGCGACCTGGTGAAAATAGTCGAAAGCCGTCCGTTGTCACGGACCAAGCGATGGGCTGTTGAAGAAATTGTGGAACGCGCAGAGCAATAGCAAGTAAAGGAGCATGCGATGATTCAGAAGGAAACTCGATTAAAAGTCGCTGATAACACCGGCGCGCGCGAATTGGGCGTGATCCACATCATAGGCGGATCTACACGGCGTTACGCGCATGTGGGCGACATTGTGGTGTGCTCTGTGAAATCTGCGACACCGCAGGGTTCTGTCAAGAAAAGCGAAATTGTAAAAGCGGTGATTGTGCGCACAACCAAAGAATGGCGCCGTTCTGATGGTTCTTCCATCCGCTTTGACGACAATGCTGCTGTTATTCTCGACGCTGAGGGGCAAAACCCGCGCGGCACTCGTATCTTCGGGCCGGTTGCGCGAGAACTGCGCGAAAAAGGGTATATGCGCATTGTGTCGCTGGCGCCCGAGGTGCTTTAAGGAGTGTTTAGAACGATGAAAGCTAAGATAAAAATTAAAACCGGCGATACCATAGAAGTTTTGACTGGGCGCCGCATCGACAAAGGAAAACGCGGTGAAGTGATCCGTGTGATCCCCGATGAACATCGGGTTGTGGTGCAGGGCATCAACATTGCCACCAAGCATCAGCGCCAGGTGCAGTCGGAAGGACGGAATATCAATCCGGGGATCGTGAAATTTGAAGCCCCGATGGATATCTCCAATGTAATGTTGGTTTGTCCCAAATGCAACAAAACCACTCGTGTGGGAATTGTGCGTGATGAAGACGGCAAGAGCCAGCGCCAATGCAAAAAATGCAATGCGCTGTTTGACTAAGGAATTGGAGCTGGTTAGATGAAGAATGTATTAGAACAGAAATACATCGATGAAGTGAAACCCGCCTTGATGAAAGAGTTGGGTATCGACAATCCCAACGGCGTTCCCGGTGTAGAGAAGGTTGTGGTCAATATCGGATTGGGTGAAGCGCTTGACAATCCCAAGGCGTTGGAAGGTGCTGTGCGTGATCTTTCAGTGATCACCGGACAAAAACCGGTTGTGACCAAAGCCAAGCATTCGATCGCGAACTTCAAATTGCGTGAAGGCCGTGAGATCGGTGCCAAGGTGACACTGCGCGGTTATAAAATGTGGTCTTTTTTGGATCGATTGATGAACATTGCACTTCCTCGTGTGCGTGACTTCCGCGGCATTCCCAACAAATCATTTGATGGGCGCGGGAATTACACCCTGGGCTTGCGTGAGCAATTGATCTTCCCAGAAATTGTTTACGATCAGATTGATAAGATTCGCGGCATGGAAATTTCTGTGGTTACGTCCGCTCAGACAGATGAGCAGGCATATCGAATGCTGGAATTGTTGGGTATGCCCTTTGTGAAAGACGAGGAGTAAGAATATGTCGAAAAAAAGTATGCCGTATCGGGAAGAACGACGGAAATACCAGGTTCGTGTTCGCAATCGCTGCAAAATTTGTGGGCGCCCGCGCGGTTATATACGCCGCTTTGGCATGTGCCGAATTTGTTTTCGCGAACGCGCACTGCGCGGTGAAATTCCTGGTGTGACGAAATCGTCCTGGTAGAGAAGGCTGGAGGTTTAAATCATGACTGTAAGTGATCCGATTGCTGATATGTTGACACGAATTCGCAATGCCATCATGGCAGGGCGTCCGAGTGTGTCAATGCCTTCTTCAAAGGTGAAGAGCGAAATTGCGCGCATTTTGAAGGAAGAAGGTTTTATTGTTGAGTATGAAGTTGTCGATGGCGAGAAACCAGGCTTCAAAGTTCTGCGCATCACCCTGAAATATGTGGGTGAGCGCCGTGAACGAAGCTGCGTGATCACCAATCTGGAACGTGTCAGCCGCCCTGGACGCCGAATCTATACCCAGAAAAAAGATATCCCCTGGGTGTTGAGCGGCATGGGTATTGCCATTGTGTCAACTTCTAAAGGTTTGATGACCGGGCAGCAAGCTCGCCGCGCCAACATGGGTGGTGAGATCATCTGCAAGGTCTGGTAAGAAAGAGGAGAACAACAATGTCTCGTATTGGTAAACTCCCCGTGACCATCCCTGAAAAGGTGGAAGTGGACATTCAGGGCACCACCGTTAAGGTAAAAGGCCCCAAAGGACAGTTGGAATGGACCTTTGCCCCTGAGATGATCATCGAAAAGGCTGATAACCAGGTGGTTGTAAAGATCGAGTCTGAGGAAAAACGAGTGCGTTCGCTGTTTGGCACCACCCGTTCCCTGATTCAGAACATGGTGACCGGTGTGCATGATGGTTTTCAGAAGATCATCGAAGTGCGCGGTGTTGGCTACCGTGCGGAAATGAATGGTGACAACCTGGTGCTGCATGTCGGCTATTCTCACCCTGTCGAAATGACCCCTCCGCAAGGGATTTCTTTTGAGGTGGATTCAAAGGTGCCGCGTGCCAGTGGTTCAGATGGTTTGAACTGTTATGTGCATGTCAATGGTATTGACAAGGCCCTGGTTGGCCAGATTGCCAGTGATGTGCGCAAAGTGCGCCCGCCGAACGTATACAAAGGCAAAGGCCTGCGTTACAAAGGCGAATATGTCAAGATCCTGCCTGGCAAGGCTGGTAAAGTAGGTTAGAAGGTGGATTAAGAAAAATGGCAAAATTATCTAAGAAACAAGCAAGAGAACGCCGCCATCGCCGCATCCGCCGATGGATAACTGGAACCGCTGATATTCCCCGTCTGTGTGTATTTCGCTCTGATGAGGAAATTTACGCCCAGGTGATCGATGACAAAGCCCAGCATACGCTGGTTTCAGCTTCGACCCTTGATCGTGAACTGCGCGAGCAACTGGATGGCAAAACCAAATCAGAACAGGCCACCCTGGTGGGCGAACTGGTTGGGAAACGAGCGCTCGATCACGGCATCAACAAAGTGGTATTCGATCGCGGCGGCAATAAGTACATTGGCCGTGTGAAAGCCCTGGCAGATGCTGCTCGCAAAGCCGGTCTGGAATTCTAGTGGTAAGGAATGATGCGACGATGAATATGCAACACGATTATGAATATAAAGAAGAACTCGATGAGCGCGTGGTAGAAATTGCGCGTGTCGCCAAAGTGGTCAAGGGCGGACGGCGCTTCCAATTCCGTGTGCTGGTAGTTGCCGGCGACAACAAAGGCAAAGTCGGCCTGGGATTGGGTAAAGCCAACGCTGTGCCCGAAGCCATGCGTAAAGCCTCGGAAAAGGCCCGTGCGAACCTGAAGTCGATCCCCACCATTGATGGCACGATTGCCCATCCGGTGGAAGGCAAGGTTTCTGGCGCACATGTGCTGCTGCGGCCGGCTACGCCCGGTACCGGCGTTATTGCCGGTGGTGGCGTGCGTGCTGTGCTCGAAGCAGTGGGTTTACAGAATATTTTGACCAAATCTTTGGGCAGCGCCAACACCTTGAATGTGGTGCGGGCTACCTTTGATGCTCTCGATCAGTTGAAAGATCCAGAAAAAGAAGCATACCGCCGCGGCAAACCGGTGGAACAAGTCAAACCTTTCTGGACACGAGGAAAGGCAGCATAGGATGACGAAAGAAAAAGTCGTTAAGATTACATTGGTGAAAAGCCCGATCGGGTATTCAAAACGCCACAAAGGCACTGTTCGCGCACTGGGACTGAAAAAAATCAACCAGACTGTTAAACAGGTTGACGGCCCAGTACTGCGAGGTATGTTGTCGAAAGTGGCACACCTCGTGGAAATTGAGGAGTAAATGATGAAATTGGATGATTTAAAACCCAATGAAGGTGCCACCCACCGTAAAAAGCGAGTTGGGCGTGGCAACGCTGCTGGCCAGGGTAAAACCGCAGGCCGCGGCACCAAAGGACAAAAATCTCGCGCTGGATGGGGCGGCAAGCTCTATCATCAGGGCGGTAACCTGCCTTTCTACCGGCGTCTGCCATTCAAACGTGGTGAAGGATTTAGGAATCCAAACCAGGTTGAATACAACGAGTTCAACCTCGACGACCTTGTACGCTGCTTTGAAGCGAACGAGGAAGTGACGCCAGAAACCATGATCGAGCGCAATATGCTGGGCCGCAAGAAGGATCCAGTGGTTATTCTCGGTCAGGGCGAAATTGAGATTCCGTTGAAGGTCAAAGTGCACCGGGTTTCGAAAAGTGCGAAAGCAAAAATTGAAGCCGCCGGCGGTTCGATCGAACTGCTTGACTGACATTGGATAGGAAAGAACGGAGGGACCCCTGAGCATGAAAAAATCAGCATGGCGATTCCTGTGGAAATCAGAGGATATTCGCAATAAGTTGTTAATCACATTGTTATTGTTGGTCATTTACCGTTTTGCGGCAAATGTGCCGGTGCCCGGGATTGACCGTTCGGTGTTTCAACAAGCAGTTGCCACGGGCGGCGCCAGCGGCAACCTGGTGAACCTGCTGGACTTGCTGTCTGGCGGTGCCGTTTCAAACTTCTCTGTGCTGGCGATGGGTGTCTATCCTTACATTACCGCTCAGATTATCCTCCAGCTGCTTATGCCTATTATTCCGGCGCTTGAGGAGAAGATGAAGGAGGGGGGGCAGAAGTTCATGGAAAAATGGACCATGCTCCTGACGATACCGATGGCGTTGCTTTCAGCGGTGGGCCAGATCAACATCTTTAACACCATGTTCGGTGTGCCTATCTTAACTTCGGAGGGCTTCGGCTTGCCGATTGTGGCGACGGTGATCAGTATGATCGCCGGTACGATGTTGGGGATCTGGATTGGCCAGTTGATCTCTGAATTCGGTATTCCCAATCAGGGCCTTTCATTGATCATTCTCTCTGGTGTGGTTTCACGTATCCCGGTGAACCTGGCGCAGTTGATCCAGTCTGATGGATGGTGGTGGCTTTTGATCGTTATCCTGGCGATCCTGGCAGTGACTACCTTCGCGGTGGTATATGTGCAGGAAGGCCAGCGCAAGGTGCCGGTATTATTCCCCGGAAGGCGGGTGGGTACGCGCATGTCGATGCCGGTTCGCAGCCATATTCCGCTGCGGGTGAACATGGCAGGCATGATCCCGTTGATCTTTGCGCAAACATTGCTGAGTTTTCCAGCGATTCTTGCCAGCTATTTCATCGGCTCTCAGGCTGCCTGGCTGAGTAATTTTGCGCAGACCATTTATGATGTGTTTGGAGGTACCAATATCTGGTATATCCTGGTGTTTTTCTTACTGGTGGTGGGCTTTACTTTCTTCTATACCACCATTTTGTTCGAGCAGCAGGCATATGGTGATAATCTTAAGAAACAGGGTGCTCAGATACCTGGCGTATCGCGTGGAGCGCCTACGCAAAAGTATTTGAGCAAGGTGCAAAATCGCATCACGCTGCCGGGGGCGTTGTTCCTGGGCTTTGTGGCCGTGCTTCCTTATATTGTTACCGCCATTCTACCGATTGCTAACCAGAGCATGCTGCTGGTATCTTCCTCAGGTCTGTTGATCGTGGTGGGTACTGTGCGCGATACCTTCAATATCATTGAGACTGAGCTCAAACTGCATGGTTATGATGACCATTTGATTGCGCGTTAGCGGAGAAAGGTAAAAAAACATGGCAAATTTCATCGTTTTGTTAGGCCCTCCGGGCGCAGGCAAAGGCACGCAGGCAGAGATCTTATCTGAAAATCTGAATCTTGTGCATATTTCAACCGGCGATATCTTTCGGGAAAATCTGCGCAACGAAACCGAGTTAGGTTTGCTGGCAAAAGGTTATATGGCCAAAGGCGAGCTGGTGCCAGATGATGTCACCAACGAAATGGTGCGTGACCGCATCAGCCGTGAAGACACGCGTGAAGGCGGGGCTTTGCTGGATGGCTATCCGCGCACGCCTGATCAGGCACAGGCACTGGCAGCCATGCTGGAAGACATTGATGGGAAAGTTCTGTGTGTTCCCTATATCGCTGTGCCAGCCCCGGTGTTGGTTGAACGGCTGAGTGGCCGCTGGACCTGTCCGGTGTGCAGCACGCCCTATCACCCGGTTTCGAAGCCGCCCAAAGTGGCCGGCATTTGCGACCATGATGGAGCAGCCCTGGTGCAGCGTGAAGATGATAAGCCAGCCACGGTGAAAAACCGTATTGATGTGTATATGGAAAATACTGCACCATTGATCGATTTCTACCAAAAACAGAATATTTTGGTGGAAGTTGATGGCACGCAGGATATTGATCAGGTCTCAGCAGACCTGCTGCGCGCGATTAAAG